>JAOZQW010000158.1 GCA_029932015.1 Candidatus Fermentibacteraceae bacterium | reverse complement strand
GATGAATCCAGCTCCACCAGTGATAAGAACTCTCATATACTCAGCCGTCCATCCCATTATTGTGCTCATGTAATCGACAGCCTCGAAAATAACCACCATCCGCCCACGCTGTACAGAGCGGTATACCTCGAGCAGGCAGTGATGATCCCCGTTACAATTTCGCAGTCATCCGTCAGTTGACAGGGAAACTCGTATATTCAGGCCTTATGGAGGTGAAGGCTTGCAGAAAGTTGCCGTGCTCCTCATCAATCGTGGTCAATGGGATCTAACGAAGCAGTGTGTCCGCTCCCTGATGAACTCGAGAGGGGTTGAGGTCCATCCTATACTCGTGGACAATGGTTCAGATGGTGAGATCCCCTCCTGGGTAGAGACTGTCCCGAACCTGCGCTTTCACAATGCGGGGGAGAATCTGGGTTTCGCCTCGGGGAACAATCGTGCATTCAGCCTCTTTGACAGCGAAGAGATCCCATGGACCTTTGTTCTCAATAACGACACCGAGGTCAGCCCCGATTCTATTACAGGAATGGTTGATTTCCTTATCTCTTCGCCCGATGCCGGAATTGTCACTCCCCCGATATTCTTCGCATCTGAATCGGACAGAATCTGGAGCGCCGGCGGCAGATTTAGCCCTACGCGAATGCTATTTACACAGGATTATCGGAACAGGTCAGAGCTACCGAAAATACCGGTCGAGACTGACTTTGCCAGCGGGTGTGCAATGCTCATGTCCTCCAGTCTCTACGAATTCCTCGGAGGTTTCAGAGATGGTTTTTTCATCTATCACGAGGATACGGTGCTTTGCAGGGAATGCGCGGCTCGCGGATTGAAGATATACCTCTGGCCTGGCGCTGAAGTACTGCATCATGTTTCAGTGACCACAGGCGGAACCCATTCCCCATTCAGCATCTACTTCACACACAGAAACAGATATCTGGCTGCCAGGGACTCACTGCCGCCTGCCAGAATGATCTCATTCTTTTTCTACTACAATGCAGTGACCGTCCTGAAAACGGTCCTTTTTCCAATCCGGGGCAGAAGCCATCTTGTCCCGTGGCTCTGGAGAGCATGGTTTCATGGTCTTTCCGGACGAGAGGGAGGGCTGTTCCCTGCTCTTACCAGCACCATCAATAAGGTGACATGATACTTAATTACATATAAGGGGACAGGATTAGTGTCGTGAAATGTCGTGCCATGATTCTCATGTCCTCGATCATGGTGTCCCCAAAAAGGTAATTAAGTATCACGTCACCTTAATTGTTCAGCTTCCGAAAATCGTTCTGCTCAGAGCATAGTACACTGCCATCAGTGAGGAAAAGGTCGCGCTCGCGAAGAAGCGCCATCTGAGAGGCATCCTGTTCTGTATCAAGAAATTAGCTATAAAAGCGATCGGTATGTTCACAGTAAATGAGAGCAGTCCAAGCCTCAGGAGTCCCCAGCCAATTGCAGAATAGTTCTCCGTCAGCAGCGCAATGAAGAGGAGATGTCTGGCTATCCAGAACGGATTGAAGTAGAGAAGGGCCAGTCCTGTCCTAGCAAGAGAGCCCTTCAGTTGACTCATGCTTGATGTTCTTCGGTCTATCCAGGCGAACCAGTTCGGTATCTCGAATGCGTAGACAGTTGCCCCGATGATCATCATTCCCAGCAACCTCACAGGTGAGAACTCCGAGAGTATCAAAGAAGCGGCTGTATCTCCTGCGGAGTAGATAATGAGTCCACGGAGGATATCAGAAGCGTGGTACCGGAACCTCAATTAGCTATCCTTCCGCTTTTCGCGGATGAGTATACCCAGCAGTCGTTCAGCCGTCATCGGTGCAGTCATCGGTTCGTTTCTCCTGCGCTCAGCGTCATCGGACCCCAGAGCATCCAGCAGGGCGAAGTATGCGCCTATTCCGTACATGAAAGGCGGCTCGCCAACGGCCTTGGAGTTGAAGACCCCTGCATTCTCTGAATGACATTCAAGGAATTCCACCTCTACATCCGCCGGGGTGGAGTAGATGTCAGGGACCTTGTACGTAGCAAGCGAATCTGTTAGCAGAGCCCGGGAAGCGGTGTCGTACTTCAGGTCCTCGATGGTCATCCAGCCGATCCCCTGAAGGAGTCCACCCTCGATCTGTCCCCGGTCGATGAGTGGGGCGATGCTGTCACCGCAATCGTGTACAATACGGACCGCATCAACTGTGTAAGTCCCGCGAAGCCTATCCAGTGTGACTTCGGTCAGTGCAGCACCCGCCACATGGTAAGCAAACGGGACACCTTGATTCGTATCCCTGTTAAAATGGATGCCTGGTGTGCTGTAGTGCACGTGGGAGGAGAGATTCACCCTTTCCAGATAGGCTGTGTTCACTAGAACCTCCCACCCGAGATCAGTGGCTGCTCCATTGCGCACGATACTTTCCGAGCGAAGCTCAAGGTGGTTGGGGTCTCCCAGTCCGAAGTGAGTGCCTGCGACTTGAAGAAGTCTGTTGAGGATATTCCCGCATGCAATTCTAACTGCATTTCCGTTCATGTCCGCAGCGGAACTCGCAGCCGTTGGAGAGGTGTTCGCCGTCCTCGTTGTGTTGGTCGTCTCGACTTTGACCCTGGTGATGTCCACCCCGAAGACCCTTGCAGCAACGGCTGCCATCTTGGCGTTCACTCCCTGGCCCATCTCCACGGCTCCCGTGCTCACACCAATGCTCCCATCTGTGTAGACATGGACAAGTGCACTTGCCTGGTTCAGGGATGTATTCGTAAACGATATGCCGAAGCAGACAGGCATGACGGCCATACCCCTCCTGTAGATACCTCCCGACAGGTTGAACTGCTCATTGCTTTTTCTCACTGCTTTCAGGTCGTGCAGTTCATCGAGTCTGAGCCATGACCTTTCGACTTCATCGCCTTTGTACTCCATACCGTAGGGGAAGATGTCCCCGGTCCTGAGGAGGTTAAGTGCCTGGATCTCCTCAGCGGTCATGCCGAGTTCATCTGCAGCTTTCCTCAGAGCACATTCGAGCACGAACATAGCCTGCGGCCCTCCGAATCCCCGGAAGGCTGTGTTCGGAGGTAGATGAGTCCTGCAGCAGATGCCTGTAGCCGAGACAGATGGAATAGCGTATGCGTTGGTTGTGTGAAACAGCGTTCGCTCCAGTATGGCGGTGGAAAGATCGGAGGCAGCTCCTCCGTTCTGATAGTAAGTCACCTCCCAGACAAGCAGTCTCCCCTCTGATGACAGTCCGAGACGGTAGTCTGAACTGTAGGGATGACGCTTGCCGGTCAGCCTCATGTCCTCCCCGCGATCGAGCACCAGCTTGACTGGTCTGCCGGTTACATATGCTCCGAGGGCAGCTATGACAGCCCATGGTGTTGCCTGGTCTTCCTTCCCTCCAAATGCCCCTCCAAGCCTGGTTACATCCACCTCGACCATGTTCATCGGGATACCGAGCACCCTTGCTGCAATTCGCTGAACGTAGGTCGGACCCTGAGTCCCGGAGTGCAGTCTCAGGGAGCCGTTCTCCATTGGAATGGCTAGAGTGGCCTGTGTTTCGAGGTAGAGGTGTTCCTGACCGCCGGAGTCCGCTCTGCCCTTGACTATCAGATCACAGGCCTCCCAGCTCTTATCCAAATCACCGATGCAGAAAGTAACAGGTGGTGCGATCAGCATTCCTCTGGCGAACGCCTCCCTTGGATCAGTGATGGATTGTAGCTTCCTGATCTGCGGTCTGACTAATTCAGCCGCCTGGTGTGCAAGCGCTGGAGTGTCAGCAATGACGACTGCAAGCGGCTCACCGATGAAGCTGACCTCGTTCGAGGCAAGAAGAGGCTCATCCATGATGATGGTGCCTATCTGATTCATTCCGGGGATATCTACGGCAGTGAGTACAGCTCGGACACCGGGAGCCGCTTCTGCTTTTGCTGTACTCAGTTCCTCGAGAATGCCGTGCGATAGAGATGATGTGACAACAGCTGCATGAAGTGTACCCTCCGGGATCTGTAGATCATCCACGAAACGTGATTCACCCCTGCTGTGCAGTTCAGGATCATGGAAGCTCATGTCAGCAGTCTTTCAGGATCGATCGATCTGGGGAAGAGTTTCAGGAAGTGAGCAAGAACCAGCCTTCCAAGCAGGTTCCTCTTATATGCAGCGGACCCCCTGACATCATCTATCGGAGAGACCTCGTCCATTGCCGACCTTGAAGCCGCGATGGCTGTTTCCGATGAGATACTCATACCTTCAAGCATATCTGATGTTCGCGCCAGGTGAAGAGGGATTGGGGCAACTCCCCCGGCGCTGATTGAGGCATTGACCACAGTGCCATTCACTGCTGAGATCAGGGCTGCCGAGTTGACGGAGGCAATATCAAGATGCTTTCTCATGGAGACTTTCTCAAAACTGAATCCAGCATTGGAAACTGGGGTGACAAGACTCAGCTTTCTGATCATTTCACCCGGAAGCAGGTCCATTTCCTTGTATCCGGTATGGAACTCTCTGAGGGGGACCTCCCTTGTCCCGAACCTCCCGCTGATTGAGAGCATCGTGTCGAAGACGAGGAAGATCACTGACACATCTCCGATCGGCGATGCATTGACGATGTTGCCTCCGACAGTTGCCCGGTTCCTTATCTGCTTGGAAGAGATCAGATGCAATGCTTCCTCGAGACCGTCAACCGCGACAGCTGCCTGAGAGAGCATGAGATCGGATACAGTGGCTGCCGCACCTATCGAGCAGATGCCGTTATCCAGGGAAATGGCCGCAAGTGAGGGATCTCTGGAGAGGAATCTTACAGGTATCCCATTCATAGCATCGGGCTCGGCAGCCATCAGATCAGTTCCGCCTGCAACTATCAGTTCATCCGAAGCTGCTGCTGTCGGAACTTCCTGGCTGTGATCCGGGAGAGCCTTGGCTACTTCAGGAAGCCAATCCGGCAGAACCCCTGAATTGACCAGATGACGAAGATGTTCGATGGAGCAGGGATCCGAGGAAGGGGATTCCGGGATAGATGCACAGAGGTTCTCTGCTGCCCTGCCAAGCGAGCTGTATCCAGTACATCTGCAGATATTGCCGCCAAGAGCCCTCACCGCCTCCTCTGCCTTGGGTTTCAGGGTTCCCATAAGGTATGCCGTGAGCGAGACGACAATCCCAGGTGTACAGAAACCGCATTGGGAGGCGCTCTGATCAACGATGTGAGACTGGACAGCAGTTAGACCGGCCGATCGGTTCAATCCCTCGATGGTTAGAAGATGACGTCCTGCCAATTCACCGGCAGGGAGGATGCAGGAATTGACGGCTCTGTACCGAATCAAGGATCCTGTCCGTTCACCGAGCAGAACTGTGCAGGCCCCGCAGTCACCTTCTCCGCATCCTCTCCTGGTCCCCTTGAGGTCCGGGTCCATCCTCAGGAGATCAAGCACTGGAGATCCCATAGGATACTCGACCGAGAGAAAATCCCTGTTCAATATGAATGAGAGCATGTTACTCCGTTCGGTCACTGCATTAAGCCTTCACAATGTATTCTAACTCGGAACTGTGCCTATGCACCACCTTGAGTCCTTCCCGATGATATTCACTATACTCATGGATGTGGTGATATGGGGTAGGCTGCATTCTCAGCAGCTGAAGATGGCAGAGAGCGGGGAATATGAGGGATCTGCCGTTGCTTCTGTTAGGTCTATCAATATCTGTTCTCGCCGATTCAGCCGTCATGTATGAGTTTCCCGATGGACGGACAGTTGGACTCATTTCATCCTCCAGTGT
>JAOZQW010000157.1 GCA_029932015.1 Candidatus Fermentibacteraceae bacterium | reverse complement strand
GGAGTACGGGCAGTACGGCACGAGTGCCTTTGTGCCGTCTCTCTCCATAATCGACCCGCTCATGCGAAGTGGGCTGGAAAGAACCGCCGATATGATCAGGCAGGGAGAACTGGTTTGAACTGCCCTGAGAGGATAGTCGCACTGCATGGAGTACCGAGATCGGGGACCTCCTGGCTCGGACAGATATTCAGAAGCTCTCCCGATGTTGCTTTCCGCTTCCAGCCGCTCTTCTCCTACGCATTCAAGGACAGGCTCGGACCGGACTCCTCCAGGCAGGATATCGAAACATTCTTCGAAGATATATACGCATCCGATGATGATTTCCTGCACCAGAGGGAGCAGATCGAGAGAGGTGCCTACCCTGACTTCGAGAGCTCCGCCGATCCGACACATCTCGTGATGAAGAACGTGAGATATCACCATGTTCTGGAGAACCTTATCAGGAAGTATCCTGAGAAAGTCCTCGTGGTCGGACTCATGCGGCATCCGTGCGCGGTAATGAACTCCTGGCTGAAGGCCCCGAGGGAGTTCAAACCTGAATGGGATATCCTCTCTGAATGGCGGGAGGCTCCGAGCAAGAACCTGGGACGTCCCGAGGAGTTCTATGGATTCGAAAAATGGAAACAGGTTGCGCAGATGTTCCTGCGGTTTGAGAAGGAGTACCAGGACAATTTTCATCTGGTCCGCTACTCTGACCTCAACCGTGCTACAGAGGAGACCGTACGCGGCATCTTCGAGTTCTGCCGGCTTCCGATGAGCACACGGACCCTTTCCTTCCTTCAGGAGAGCAGACAGCGGTCACATCCTCACGTCAATGCCGTTTACCGGAAGATGAATGACAATCGCAAGTGGGAGCAGGAACTCCCCCCCCTGATCGCCAGTGAAATACTCTCTGAACTCGAGAACACCGGACTGAATGCTTTTCTGGAGGGCTGATGTACTCTAAAAAACGCGAATTGGCGGATCTCGCCCTGTTCGGAGGTCCCCCTGTTTCCGAGAGACTCCTGCATGTCGGCAAACCCAACATCCCCGACCGCAGTCTCCTTATGAAGAAGCTTGAGGATGTCCTCGACAGCGGATGGCTCACCAACAACGGCCCGATGGTGAAGGAGTTCGAGGAGCGCCTCAGGGATCTGCTGGGAGTACGGAACTGTGTTGCGGTCTCCAACGGGACCACAGGGCTTGAGATCGCGACAAGGGCACTCGGACTGACCGGGGAGGTCATCGTTCCGGCATTTACCTTCGTTGCCACTGCGCACTGCCTGCAATGGCAGGGGATCAAGCCCGTATTCTGCGATATCGATCCTGTCTCCGGCTGCATCGACCCCTCCCTCATCGACAGTCTTGTTACCCGGAAGACCACGGGAATACTTGGAGTCCATCTCTGGGGCAGACCATGTGCTGTAGAGGAGCTTGAGGTGGTGGCAGAGCGCAATGGTCTCAAACTCGTTCTCGACGCTGCACACGCGTTTGGCTGTACCCACAACGGCAGGCATGTAGGCGGTTTTGGGAAAGCAGAGGTCTTCAGTTTCCACGCCACCAAGTTCCTGAGCACGATGGAAGGCGGGCTGATCTCGACCGATGATGACGCTCTGGCCGAGAAGATGAGGCTCATGCGGAACTTCGGATTCAAGGGAATGGACAATGTCATTCATATCGGCACGAACGGGAAGATGAACGAGTTCTCGGCAGCCTTCGGCCTTGCATCTCTGGCTCAGATGGAACATGTCATCTCGAAGAACAGAGAGAATCATCTCGAGTACCGGAGTGGACTCGAATCAGTTCCAGGCATCAACCTGAGGGACTATCCTGACGGAGATAAGCACAACTACCAGTACGTCATCGCGGAGGTCGACACTCGCGAGACAGCCCTTTCAAGGGATGACCTCATCCGCATCCTCCATGCTGAGAACATCCGTGCAAGGCGCTATTTCCATCCAGGCTGTCACAGGATGGAGCCCTATGCCACGATGTACCCGGAAGCCTCAAGGGACCTCCCGAACACCGAACTGCTTGCATCCGGAGTAATTGCTTTCCCGACAGGGACCGCCGTCTCATCTGACGACATCCGGAGGATCTGCAACCTGCTTGCGTTCGTTCAGGAGAATGCGGATGAGATCGCAAGCCGCTTGAGGAGCATCCAGATATGACAGAGTAGTCGATAATAGCTTCGGACATCCGATACTCGTACGGCAAAGTGGAGGCTGTCCGGGGGAGATACTCGGTCTTCTCGGACCCAACGGCGCTGGGCTCACAAGGATACCCTGATGCCGTACTGGGAGGTTCCACCTGAAGTCCTCGAAGACGCCCTTGAGCTGACCGTACGGGCCGGGCGCTCCGTAAATATCTGACTGAACCCTTCAGGTGCTCAGGCCCCACCCCTCTTGACCGCCAGGATGGTTTCTCTGGCAGTGCTCCAGTCATTCCGGAAAATGTAGGAGAACCCGAAGGCCAGCCCAACTAGTGTCTGCACGATGTACTGCGTTCCATGAAGGAGCACGGGCAATGCCGAATAACCGGCGAAGTCATACCCCATGAGAATGATCGCAGCCCCGACGGCAGCGTGATATGTGCCTATGAAACCTGGAGCGGAAGGTATGGTCGCCGACAGGAAGATCAGGACCACTCCGCCGAAGAGCCCAATCATTGATACATGTGGCAGCAGCATCCTGAACCCCGCGTAGGTCGAGAACAGTGTCAGACACCAGAGAGGAACCGACAGGAGCAGTCCTGCGACCAGGCTCCTGGAGAAGGTCAGGCCCCTCAGTCTTGCAGTCAGTCTGAACAGGACGGAAGGGAGCCAGCTGCGCGGTTTCTCAGGTTCATCAGCACCCCTGCCATGGAGGTAGAGCAGCCCCGCTGCAAGCATGAGCATCACTGCCGCTGAGACAACGACTATCACGGGAAAACTCCCGGTTGCAAGAGAGAAGACGATCCCCATGATGGAGAGTATCCCCATGTCTATCACAAGTTCGAGGAAGACTCCCGAAACAGATGCCGTATACGGTACACTGCCCTTGTCCTTCGCATACTGAATACGGACAAGATCACCGATTCGGAAGGGCATGAGATTGTTACCCGCCCTCGATATGAAAAGTGCCTTGACCGGACCGGCCCCACCGTGGCTCCAACGTGAGAGCACGCCCCACCTGATCCCCCTGAAAATCCCGGTCGCAAGCGTGGAGGGGATCATTATGAGAAGCCATTTCAGATCTATATCGGCCATGCTCCCCGCGAATGCGCTCCAGTCAGTTCTTGCATAGAGCACCCCGAGGAAAGACAGCGATACGGCAACAGGGATCAGCCTGCGAAGGAACTTCTTCATTTCAGACCGTTCATCTCAGTAAACCTGATGGCAGCCTCCTCTGATGACCGGAAGCATTTATCCATATTCATATGAGCGAAGGTCCCCTGCCGGCCGAGTGTTTCAAGGCCTTCCACTTCTTCCGCTCTGGCAAGATACTTCTCTTTCTCAGCAGCATATCCCACTCGTCTGAGGGGGTGGGTACCCCGCCTGCCGACCACTGTCCAGCCGATAACGTTCTCCCTCTCGATGAACCCACTGCGCTGAAGTCCGGACACCCCGGCCTCGAAAAGCTCCTCATCTGACCCGGTATCGCTCTCACTCATCCTGCGGGAAGTGAACTCCAGGATAAGCGATGTCTTCCCTTCGGGGCTCATCTCCTCGCAGATGAGGCTGAGTTCGCTGACCCTGCTGAAGGGTACCGACGCATCCGAGAAAAGCATCCATGGAGACTGGTCCATAACAGAGGGGCAGTTCAGAAAAAGAATAAGGAAGCTTGTGGAGGTGTAGCTCAGCAGCTCTGTGTCATCAAGACCGAGAAAACCTCCCAGTTCGGGAAGAGGGATCGTGGAGAAGCAGTGATCACAGGACATCTCCCCCTTGTTTGTGAGGATGCCGCTGACCCTTCCGTCCTGCTGCTGAAGGCCTGTTACTTCTACACCGGTATGAAGATGGAATCTGGGATCAGCGGTACACTGTTTCAGAAGCGCGTCCGGTAATTCACCGCATCCAGATGGGGGATAGAATCGCTTTATCTCGGCAAAGGGATTCTCTGCTGTAGAGGAACTCTTCTGCCGCATCCCGATGAAAACACTCTTGAAGAGGTCCCAGAGGTTGTAAGTGCCTATCCTCTCCCTGCCGAAGTCAGCGGATAGCTCGCTCCCGGGGACCCCCCATACTTTCTCGGTGAAGGGGCCAAAATATATCTCGTACATCTTTGCCCCGAAGCGCCTTGTTATGAAGTCTCTGAAGGTCACTTCCTCTTCATTCTTCCCTCTTCCGGAAAAGAGACCCGCAAGGAAACTTGCGGCACAGGCGGCGGAAGTGTGGAGGGGTATGCTTTTCAGGACATCCACCCCGCTCATGGGGTACGGTATCGTTCTCCCCCTGAAAACCACTTTGGCATTGAAGCTCCGCTCCGTATAGCGCTCACCGAGCAGTCCCTTCATGGCCTGATGGAATTCCGGCATTCTTGAATGAAAATTGTGAGGTCCGAGATCGAATCTGAACCCGTCCATCTCCAGCGTCCTGCATAGACCGCCAGTGAGAGTATCCTTCTCCAGGATATGCACCTCGATAGAGGGGTCAGTCGTTCTTCCGAGCAGATGATAGGCGACAGAGAGTCCTGTGATCCCGCCGCCAAGCACCAGTATCTTCATGCCGGCTCTTCCGATCCGGGTTCGATCCCCGTCCTGATCGCGCCTGTCAGCATTCTAACTACGATCACGAAGGGTACTGCGGTAGTACTCTATTGTCTTCCTCAGCCCCGCCCTGAAATCAGTTGTTGCCTTAAATCCGAATCTCTCCCTGGCTCTTGCCGTATCCAGCATCCGCCTCGGCTGTCCATCAGGTTTCGAGCTATCCCATTCGATCCTGCCCCGGTATCCGGTTAGCTCGACGATGAGCCCGACAAGGTCTCTGATTGATATCTCGAATCCCGCACCCAGATTCACTGGATCGGGATCATTGTACAGTTCGGTGGCCAGGAGAATGCCTCTGGCGGCATCTTCAACGAAGAAGAACTCTCTTGTGGCCTTCCCCGTGCCCCAGACGGTGATGCTCTCGGCTCCTGCGTCCGCAGCATCGATGCACTTCTTGATAAGCGCCGGTATTACATGCGAGGACGCGGGGTTGAAATTGTCTCCGGGACCATAGAGGTTCACAGGGAGGAGGAAGATGGAGTTGAATCCGTATTGGTCCCTGTAAGCCTGGGATTGCACGAGAAGCATTTTCTTGGCAAGCCCGTAAGGCGCATTGGTCTCCTCGGGATAGCCTTTCCATAGATCTTCCTCGCGGAATGGTACTTTGGTGAACTTCGGATAAGCGCAGATCGTACCCAATGCAACGAACTTCGAAACACCTCGGAGACGGGCCTCCTCGATGAGCTGCAGCCCCATGATGGCGTTCTCATAGAAGAATCTGCCGGGATTCTCCCTGTTCGCTCCTATCCCGCCCACAACAGCTGCAAGATGGATGACTACTTCCGCCCCTGAGTCATCGTACATCCTGCGAATATCAGTGATATCCTTCAGGTCGTAATCCTCTATCCGGGGAACAAAGACATCCCGGTATCCACTGGTCTCAAGGAGAGAGACAAGATGCCTGCCGAGGAAGCCATCCCCTCCGGTGACGCATATCCTTGTCTCTGGAGTCAAACTGATCTCTGTCATGGAGAACTCCCGTCACAGCCTGATATTCGGACCCACGGACCTCTCTCGGAATCTAAAGGCGCCGCTG
>JAOZQW010000156.1 GCA_029932015.1 Candidatus Fermentibacteraceae bacterium | reverse complement strand
AAACCTGATCACAATACCGGAGGTCAAATCTGTCTAACATTTGGGGTGCAGTCCCCAACTTGACAAACTTACCTACGTCCCTGTCTGGTGCGATTGGGGCGGTTGTGTCTTCTGGAAGCAGGTTTGGAGTGGGAGCGGTTGCTTCCTGACTGCTCACGGGGGCGCCTTGGATTGCGCCCGAAGTTCTTGGGAGCGGGCAGTTGGGAATGCCTGGATTCCTCGCAATGGAAGGAATGCTCAGTCTCCAGCGGGACCTCTCTGCCAAGAAGTCGTTCGATCTCCCTCAGATAAGCTCTGTCCTCGGCACAGCAGAGTGAAACTGCATGACCTCTGGCCCCCGCACGGGCTGTGCGGCCGATGCGGTGAACATAGGTTTCAGCCTCCATCGGAAGGTCGAAGTTGATGACGTGCGTGATGTCATCCACATCCAGTCCGCGAGCAGCAACATCGGTGGCTACCAGGACCCTGTAACGCCCCTTCTTGAATCCATCAAGTGCTTTAGTGCGCATTGTCTGACTCTTGTTGCCGTGTATCGCGGTACTGCGTATGCCGGCTTCCTCAAGTATCTTCACAACCTTGTTGGCGGTATGCTTCATCTGAGTGAAGACAATGGCCTTCCTGACCTCAGGGTCGTGGAGGATAGAGACAAGCAGCTCGTTCTTGTTCTTCTTCCCCACAAAGAGCACCTTCTGGTCGATCGTATCCAGAGTGGGTTTGTCCGGAGCGATGTCCACCCTGACCGGATCACGGACCATTGCATGGGCGAGATTCACCATTTTCTGGGGCATCGTTGCCGAGAAGAACATGGTCTGCCGCTTATTCGGCACCTGTGTGAGAATCCTCTTGATGTCAGGGATGAAGCCCATATCGAGCATTCTGTCTCCCTCATCAAGAATGAATACCTCCAGCTTGTTCAGGTGGACGAATCCCTGCTCCATCAGGTCAAGCAGACGGCCGGGTGTGGCCACGAGAATATCAATTCCCCGTTTCATGGCGCTGACCTGGCGGTTCTGACTGACTCCGCCGAAGATCACGGTGTGAGTGATCCTCAGGTATTTCCCATACGTCTGGATACTGGCTCCGATCTGTGCAGCCAGTTCGCGAGTGGGGGCGAGGATGAGAACCCTCGGAGTTCCCCTCTGTGGCCGAATGTAGGCCTGCGTGAGTCGCTGAAGAAGCGGAAGAACAAAAGCAGCTGTCTTGCCTGTGCCGGTCTGGGCGCAGCCGAGAATATCTCGTCCCTTCAGGAGATGCGGGATGCACTTCTCCTGGATGGGAGTCGGGATGACATAACCCTCAGCGGCAACTGCTCGCTGGATCTCTGTAATGAGAGAGCTGAATACCCCCTGTGGAAGCTGGAACTCGGGGTTCGGTCTGGCAAAGCTGCTTCGATCCTGTTTTTTCTGTTCATTCATCTTCAATTGTATATCCTGGTCTGGATGCTGACAGATATCTTCGCCTTCAGTTCACAAACATGAATTTGAGATAACCGCAATGTTCATTACCATCGAGCGTCCCTGCAATACTGCCGGGAACGGTTCGTAAATTTGATAAGAGGTCTCTGTTCGATCGGCAGGCCAAATGTGCAGCAGAACCGTCACGAGAGAATCTTAACATCAAGAAATATACCGGATTATGACTGAGTGGACAAACTCAGGGATGCTCACACAAACCTGAACAGGTAAAGGATGAGGTCGGCATTGACGAATAAGCATGATTGCATATGATAGTTGAGCGATTGTTCAAGTATTCATATAAGATCGGGAGAGGAACTCATGAATTTTATTCAGGCCGTTTGGGAGACGACGCAGGCTCTTGCCCTGCCGCTGTTCTTTGGTCTTGCGGTTGCCGGATTGCTGCATGTATTTGTTAAAAAGGAGCGGATACTCAAACATTTGGGCAAACCCGGGCTGATGAGCAGCATGAAGGCATCACTTGTTGGCGTTCCCCTGCCACTGTGTTCCTGCAGTGTCCTGCCTACTGCACTCGGGTTGCGTAAGGACGGTGCCTCCAGGGGGGCCGTTACCTCTTTCCTGATTAGCACACCTCAGACCGGGGTAGATTCCGTTTTTGTAGCGTGGGGAATTCTCGGTTGGCCTGTCGCTCTCGCAAAGGTGGTCACTGCATTCCTTGCCGGTGTTGTCGGTGGAACTGTCGCAGACGCTGTTGACAGGGGAGAGGAACTTGAGGAGAGCACCGCCCACGGATGTACCGGTTCCGAGAGAGGCTCTGTTGTCGCAAGGGTATGGGACTACGCTGTCGGTACGATCTTCCGGGACATTTACCTCTGGCTGGGAGCAGGCATCATCATCTCAGCTCTGATAGTCACATTTCTGGAGCCCGGTCAGCTTGCGGAGTATCCCATTCTGCAGGGTCCTCTTGGACTTCTGGCTGCGTTAGCTGTTGGCATTCCGCTCTATGTCTGCTCAACTGCGTCAGTGCCTATTGCAGCCGGACTCATCTATGCCGGATTCCCTGTGGGCAGCGCGCTTGTATTCCTTATGGCGGGGCCGGCCACGAATGCGGTAACCATCGGCGCTGTGCGTAAAGCACTTGGTGGCAAGGTATTCCTCATTTATCTCGCTACAGTCGTTGTCTTCAGCCTTGGAGCCGGACTTCTCCTCAACTCACTGGAGGTTTCGACCACCGGAGGTCTTCACGAACACATGGGCGGCTCTCTTCAACGGATATCAGGTGCAGTTGCAGGCATACTGATGGTTCTCGGGATGCTGTGGTTTGCCATTTCCGATCTGAAAGAACGCTGCAGCAACCGTGCAGATCAGGACGAGGGCGATGGGTCACTGCTCCTCTCCGTTGACGGAATGACCTGTCATGGGTGCGAGAACACAGTGAAAAGAGTTCTCGAAGGCATTCATGGCGTCCAGAAGGTGATAGTCTCAGCTTCCTCCGGAACTGCCCATATCACTGGTGATGGCCAAGTAACACTGGACAGATCTGCCGCTGAATCCCTTGTTCGGAAAGCAGGTTTCGAGATCAGGGATTCCGAGGGGGGGAGCTGAAATGACATCGAAGCTACCGAATGCCACCGAGACAGTATGTCTGGCAGAGCTATTCCACCAGATGGCTGATCCCACTCGGCTAACACTTCTTCTGTGTCTGCTGGATGGAGAGAAGTGTGTTTGTGATCTATCGGCTGAAGTCGATGTTAGTCTCTCCGCAGTCTCTCATCAGCTCCGCTCCCTGCGGATTGCTGCTCTTGTGAGTGGCAGGAGGGATGGCAGGCATATATTCTACAGCCTTGCTGATGATCACGTGAGGATACTTGTTTCCACAGGTCTGGAGCATATCAGGGAGTAAAATCGATCAGAGAATATCGGAGGTTAGACTTCTGTAGATCCTGAAGCGGAGACTTCCCAGATGTCTTCCACCATACCACCTGGCGACAAGCACAAGTGCTTCCTCTGCACCTACCTTGCGCATGATGTCAAGAATACAGTTTCCGGCACCTCGCTCACCCCCATCGCTCTTGACTTCACTGATCGAACCTCCACTTCCGGTTCGAACGGCCCAGCTCAGGTGTGAGGCATTCTTCAATCCGCATTTACCAGTCAGTTCTTTCACGATACTCGTGGGCATATCGGAAGCTGTGCAGGGAACATAGAAGGCCTGGAAACGGTCGCGGCCTTCGCGAAGCTTCTCACCCTTCCTCGTCCCTTTCGGAAGCATGTTCAGTGACCACCCCGAAAGCTGATGGCCGGCATGAAGGAACCATCCGGATCAATCGTTTCTCTGAGAGATTCCATCCCGGCGAGTTCAGCCTCACTGTACATCATCGCCAGGAATTCAGACTTCAGCCTGCCCAGACCATGCTCGGCGGAAACAGTACCTCCAAGACTGACGGATAGAGCAGCGATCTCCTGCATCGACTTTTCTGCACTTCGCAGCTCATCCGGGGCGGTCGGGATGGCATTTGCATGAAGATGTCCCTGCCCGGCATGACCGAATATCACGAACGGAAGTCCGGCCTTTTCCAGGAGATGCCTGATATCCGTGTAATAGGACTGGAGAAGGGAGGGGGCTACAGCTCCATCGGAGCCGAGTTTGTGTATGTCGGGGTATTGCCGCTTCGATGCAGAAATTGCGTGGTTTACTGCCTCTGGCAGTGCATGTCGGAAATCCCTTATCCGCTTCTGCTCCGGCGGGTCGAATCCACCCCAGACCGTGTCCGGGGCGATGGAGAGATCTTCCATCATTCCGTCAAGCTCCATGAGGACGTCGTCGAGAGCGTTATCATCCATTGCCTCAATACGTAGTATTAGAGCAGAGTCTGCGCCCTTCGGTGGCTCGGGCAGGTCTCCGGGATGCTCCCTTATGAAGGCCATGCATCTATCGTCCATCATCTCCACCGCCCTGACCCTCATTGCCTGCTCGCTTCCTGTGAGCTTTTCGAAGAGCGACCAGAAGGCTTCCCTGCAGGTGGGGAAGACGGCGAGATCAACTGTGTGGGCAGGGCGCGGAGCAGGCTCGATCCAGACTGCGGTTATCAGGCCGAGTGTACCTTCGGAGCCGATGAAGAGGTCTATCAGGTCCATTCCGGGATGGAGCCAGTAGCCGGCAGCATTCTTCGGAGGCTGGATATGTTCCAGGCGCGGGAGGGTGAGCAGGCCGATCTCCGGATGCATGCATGTCATGTCCCCGGCAAACCCGTACTCCCCTCGTTCGAGAAGGAGATTTCTCCCACCAGGCAGGATCAGTTCGAGCTTCCTGACCCAGCGCCTGGTTGCGCCGTAGAGGTAGCTATCCGAACCGGATGCATCCGTAGCGGCCGTTCCTCCGAGAGTCGCTGTCTCTTCAGTGGGATTCGGCGGGTAAAAGCTCCCAGGGATATTATCATTGAGAAAGGATCTGAGTTCATCGATGGTAACACCGGCCTCTGCTCTGACCAGCGGACCCTCGAGAGAAAGACCCTTCATCATGGACGTGGAGATAACTGCTCCACCGTCTGGAAGAGCACCTGCGGCTATTCCCGTGAGCCCCCCGGAGACGGTCAGGGGAAGGCCGGCATTCCTGCAATCAGAAATGTAAGATGCAGCCTCCTCCGGATTTTCAGGCCAGGCGGCATCTTCGCACCATGAGCCGCTGAAATTTGATTCATCCTGCAGTATATCCGCACAGTTCTCCTCTATGCATGCTTTTCCGATAATCCTTCTCATTGATGCTCCTATCTCCGCAAAACAGTCAGGTCCTGTTCTTCGCTCCGGGGTTACCACTGCCGGAACTGGTTGTATAATTCCTACTATACAGGATAGTGGACCCCGGAATCACACTGTTGTGGAGGTGGCCTGACATGGGTGAAACGTTCGCAATGAAGGCGCTGGGCAGAGCAGCCGGGAAATCGGTACGCGAGGGTGAGATCGTTTTTGTGGAACCTGGTGTTGTCCTCACCCACGACAACAGCTCAGCGATCATTGGTAAGTTCGAGTCCACTGTACCAGGTGGAAAAGTGCGATATCCTGATCGTCTGGCAATTGTGTTGGACCACGTCATTCCCGCAGCAACCAGCAAGAACGCAGCAGGCCACGCCAGAACGAGATCCTTCGTAAGAAATCAGGGCATCAGTCATTTCTACGATATCGGTGTGGGAGTATGCCATCAGGTTCTACCGGAGAAGGGGCTTATTGTGCCTGGTTCGGTAGTTGTCGGGAGCGATAGTCACACATGTACTTACGGAGCCTTCAACTGCTTTGCTACCGGTATCGACCGAACAGAGGCAGCCGGTCTATGGATAACCGGCAGGACCTGGTTCAGGGTTCCCGAGAC
>JAOZQW010000155.1 GCA_029932015.1 Candidatus Fermentibacteraceae bacterium | reverse complement strand
CATAATATCACTACGGTCGTCGAGAGGGCCACAGGCGAACTCGATGTTTCGTATGACTGCGTTGATGAGTTCCTCCCGGATGATGGCGACTATGACCCTGTTGAAGCTCTGGACATCGGTGTTCCAGAATCCCGCGAAGAAGGGAATATCCATCAGATACCTTGTTGATTCATCCGCGATCAGGACCATTGCGGAGCAGTTCTCCGTTGCTGCGAAGACTTGGAGCACATCATCAAAAATACTCTCTTCCTGAATGAAGACGTGTAATAGCCTGCTTCCTACCGCATTGGGGATGACAGGAGAACTCACATCCTGCGAGGTGAAGATGGAGACCACTTCCTCCGGTGTGGATGCTCTCTCAATCCTCTCCCGGAGTTCGGTATTCCTTAGAGTCTGGGCAAGTGAAGAAAGGAGACGGAGGTGTTCCCGTGGCTTGTCCTCCGGACCGATGACAAATGCGACAGTTCTGACCTTCTCTCCGTCACCCGCCCTGAAATCTAGCGGATCCTTCAAGAGGATCAGCCCCGTTACAAATCCCTGCATTCCAGAAAGTCTGCAGTGAGGGATAGCGACTCCATGACCACAGGCGGTTGAGCCGAGACTTTCTCTTGCTCTGAGGGAGTTGATAACATTCGTCTCAGATATGTTGGCGAGGAGTGGTGAAGTGATCGCCAGGGCGGCTATTCCACGAAGCAGCTCTTCATCAGAATCAGCTTCGAACCTGAGGTTTATCCTGTCAGCACTGAGTGCTTCAGCAATAGTCATTCAGGACACCACCTTTCGATAAGCGAATATGTATCATGCATACAATATCAGTCTAACTGCAGGTCACCTAATGGGAGCAGATCGTACAGTTCATCAAACCGCTCAATTGTGATGACCTGCCCGGGATCGACAAAATCCTCCCGCTCCGCAGCCCATGTTCGTGACCTGGCGATGTGAATGGCCCTGACTCCTATAGCCAGGGCGGGATTGATGTCAGAGCGTGGGCTGTTGCCAGCCAGTAGACACTCATTCGGAGAGAATCCCAGATCACTGATGTATTCAGATAGGCTCTCGGGAGTCTTCCTCGGCACAATCCTGAAATCATCGACGAGTTCAGAAAGGCCGGATCTCTCGAATTTGTCCGTTTGGTGCCCGATCTCACCCATTGTGTAAACCACTGTGGTAATGCTTTGCTGATCGAGCTTCTCGAGAGTCTCGAGAACTCCTGGAAGCAGTACTACAGGGTGTCCGAGCAGAAGCATCTCAAGATCAGACAGCGCCTGAAGCGCCCATGGTGGCGGAATTGGAACAAGATCAATCAGAATGCTGCGGAGCGTATCGAAGTATGGTCTTGCACCATAACCAGTTATGGCAAGACGCTCTATATCCTCTTTGTGTACTCTTCGACGAATTGGATCGCGATCGAAACCAAGAGACTCCATGATTGAAAGGAAATCGAATTCAGTCCGTTCGAAAAAGACGCCACTCTCCCAGAGCGTATCATCAGCATCAAGTATGAGAAGCATTCCTCTCTGGTGCATTTGCTCACTCCTATAGGTAGAGGTGCGGTCTGAATTGAAGATAACATATCGAATAGAGGTTTTGAAGTCGTCTTAGCAGCTCTCTGGAGGTCCCTGTGAGTGACAATTATGAAGATACTTGTCTGCTCCTGACCTTTCTGGAGCAGCGCAATCACAGTACCCTGCAAGGGGAGAGGGTGATTTCAGCAAATCTGAAGCAGTTCGGGCGATCGATGTTCACGAAATGCTTAACTCGATCCGTATATGCCTATTTGTGAGGGTTTCATAGCACATGTGAGATTACTCCTGCTGATTCAGTCGAGTGAGGAATCGCACTGCGTTACTAGTGCAGTTAACGTATGAATGCATCTGTGCGAAATGCTCCGCGTTTGGATAGCATACTCATATCAGTCTATGCACCACGCTGATAGCGGAATAATCCGAATCAGATCCCGAGTAGAGAGGTCGATGCAATCTCATCAGAGCCAATGTGTGTACCGAAAGTGTGTACAGTAGTATTTTCATCCCTCACTACTCGTTAAATCTAAGTTGGAGTTAATGGTCACTATACAATTACCCCTGAATGCCCCATGCTGTTCACGCGTAACTCATGTACAGGTCGGATATATACTGAATACGCCCTTTGCATTGAATACGCAGATGAAATGCGAGGCGTTTACTCACTACGAGCTATCGATGAGTTAACTACCTTGTGCCCCCATGGGAATCGATTTGGGAATCGAACAGTTTCGGACCGTAGATGTGCTTGACCATGGAAGGAGTGCAATGCAGAATTATGATTACATGGAATAACACTTAAACCAGGGAATTGGCAGGCTGCCTGCCCGATGAATGGAGGCTGAGTCAAATGTGATTGATGTGCTGGCCGCAGGTTGTTGGTCGTAATCAAACAAAGGAGAAGTTTTCGATGACCGCATTATCCCGCTGGGTGCTTATCACTACTGCAATTCTGACTCTGCTTGTATTCGGCTGCGGGGAACAGGCTGAGCCCATTCTATCAGATGATATTACTGATGCAGATACCACCATTGTAGAGGAAATCGTTCAGGAGGTTGATCTCTCTGTAGAGGTTCCGCTTCTCAAAGTGGGATTTGTCAAGCAGGACCATCATTCAGCCGTATTCGTCTCCGCTCTCAGAAGCGCTGAGATGAGCTCCATGTATCCTGTATACCTTGTGCCGCTCGGTGAGCAGTTCTACGCTCTAGTAGAGAATGGCGTGAAAGTCGCTGAGATTGAGTTTGTGCAGTCACAGGGCGCCATCAACGTCCCGAACAACATGGTCGCCGGTCTGTTCGATATCGGGTTCGGAGGAGTCGTACCTTTCGCATCCAGTGCTGACAAAGCTTCTGGAGTGAAGATAATTGCCCCGCTGCACAGTCGAGGGGATATGCTCGTTGTTGCAGCTGACAACGAAGAAGTATCCGACTGGGAGAGCTTCCTGGCATGGGTAGACAGCGCCGAAGAGCCGATCACGGTTGGTTTCAAGAGCCCGATGGCAGTTGCGCTAATCATATTCGAGTCTGCCCTGACAGAAGAGGGAATCGCATACAGTATGCAGTCCAATCCGGTAGAAGGTTCGAAGATCCTCCTATTCAATGCCCAGGGGCAGCCGAATCTCAATCCTTCGCTACAGAACGGCACTGTTGATGCATACATCTCCAACAATCCATCCTGCGCCCTCGCTGAGCACAGTGGTATCGGCAAGTGCGTATCAGAGCTCTCTGACCTTCCTCCCGGTGATTTTACAGATCACCCATGCTGCGCGATCGCGGGGCTTGAATCAGCCATGCTGGAGAAGCCGGAGGAGATAGCTGCTACTCTCAGGCTCTTTGAAGCAGCGACTGATTACATCAATCTTTATCCTGAAGATGCGGCAGCCGCCGCTGCTGAGTGGATAGGCAGCCCGGTCGATGTTGAGATCATCTCTATGGCCACCAGCGGATATGACATGCATGTCACTGAGGCCTGGCAGGCGAATATGGATGCCATTCTTGCCCATATGCGTGACCTCGGTGCCTTCACCGGTCCGCTCAGCGAGGATGATACCCAGGCTAACTCGGCATTCCTCTACGATTTCTCGCAGCTGCCTGAAAACCTTCAATAGGCCTCAGGTACGAGCAGAGGAACTGTCGCAATGAAACGGGATAGAGCTTCCGGAGGGTGGCTAAGCCGCCTTCCGGGGCTCATTCTTCCGCTCCTCCTTCTACTGTGGTGGGGTTTTGCCACAGGAGGCAGGGAGACTCTTCTACCCTCTCCGGGTGAGGTGTTTTCCGTGCTGATCCATCCGTTTACGGACCTCATGGCAACGGGATCACTTTCCTGGAACATCACGGTCAGCTTTATCAGGATAATGCTGGGCTTCAGTCTCGCCGTCCTTGCCGGTGTGCCGCTGGGGATGCTCATGGGAGCTTCCAGGCATGTGAGGAGTCTTCTTTCGATCATGGTTGAGATGGCCCGACCTCTGTCTGCCATCGCGCTGCTGCCTCTATCGATAATCATCTTCAAAGCGACGACACTATCTCAGTTCATCGGTCTGGGGCATCTGAGATATCAGCGCCATATGCTGAATGAACTGCAGCTCGGGATGATCTTCATTCTCTTCTGGGGTGGAGTGTTCCCGATAATCCTTGGAACAATGCAGGGAGTCAGGAGCGTTCGCAGACTGCATCTCGAGGCAGCCCATGTTCTCGGCGCACGGAGGGGCTTTGTTTTCAGGCATGTGATGCTTCCATCAGCGCTCCCCGATATTTTCCACGGCCTCAGGCTTGGGATCGGCAGGTGCTGGATGGTGATAATCGCGGCGGAGATGCTCCCCGGCACCAACTCCGGCATCGGCTACCTTATAAGGTACTCATATCAGATGTCGCGATATGACATTATGCTCGCCTGCCTCGTTGTTGTGGCCATTGTCGGCGCAGTCCTCTCGAAGGGGCTCGAAGCACTCGGAGAGAGATCACTAGTGCTCAGGAGCAGGGAGAGGTGAGGGATATGGGAGTCGCCGCCATTGATGTGGTCAGTCTCTCTAAGACCTTCCGCGATCTCTCCGGAACCATTCATGCTCTTGGCCCGGTCAGCTTCCAGGTCAATGCCGGGACATTTACTTGCCTGCTTGGCCCCACCGGCTGCGGCAAGACCACTCTTCTAAGAATAATCGCCGGTCTCGATAGTCCTGATGAAGGACATATTGCACTCTCGCCGGGACAGGGCACTCGAAACCCCGTCGTCGGCTATGTCTTTCAGCAGGGAGCCCTCTTCCCATGGATGACAGTCAGGGCGAACATAGAGTTCCCTCTCAGAGCAGCCGGGGTAGAGCGGGACAGTCGAGCGGAGAAAGTCCAGCGAATGCTCGAAATGGTTGAATTGGAGGGATTCGCCTCCAGCTACCCACATCAGCTCTCTGGGGGGATGCAGCAGAGAACCGCACTTGCCAGATCCCTGGTGCGTGAACCGGATGTTCTCCTTCTGGACGAGCCTTTCAGCTCGCTGGACACCAGGACAAGTCAGCTTCTGCAGGGCAAACTGAGAGAGCTGTGGCAGGATAGAAAGACAACGGTGCTGTTCGTGACGCATAACATCGAGGAGGCGGTATACCTTGCCGGAGAGGTACTCGTACTCGGTCACAGACCCGGAAGGATAACAAGAACACAGTCCATCAGGCTTACGGAGCCTAGAGATCGTCTTTCAGCTGATTTCACAGGTTACCTGTTCAACCTCCGTCAGACATTCGAGGAACTCATCTAATTATTTATAGGGACACATGACTTATCTATAGTTATGGGGACACCGCTGCACGCAACGCATTACCTTATCAACCACAAGAGACAGGGAATACGGTTTGACCCAATCATGTGAACCGCTCTGGTCTGAACGGGATATCTAGTCGATAACGAAATCGTAGATAACGGATGTCCATACTCCCACAGGTACGCCGTCAGCCCTTCTAGCGGGGGTCCACTGCGTTGACCTGACAGCCTGCTCTGCCGCCCTGTCCATGCTGTTGAGACCGGAACTCTGCGCAATTGCTATCTGCGCGGGTTCCCCTGCCTCGCTGATGAACACATGAAGGATAACTCTGCCTTCAACGCCTGCCTGTCTTGCCATATCAGGGTATTCGGGCATTGGCCTGTACGTGCATACAGGCGCAACGCTGTGGGGGATGAAAGTACCCGGCTGGGGGATACCCTGATCCGCGGGTGTATCCGGCTCTACCTGTGTGTTTAGCACTGTTATCGCTGAAACGAGACCGGTTGTATCAGTTGAAACATTCATGT
>JAOZQW010000470.1 GCA_029932015.1 Candidatus Fermentibacteraceae bacterium | reverse complement strand
TTCAATCCTGACATGCAGCGCATCATGGACATCTCGAACAGCGAAGAGTACGGGAATGAAGAGCCCTTTCTGATTCCGGACGGAAGCACTGTCACCCGCCGGTTCAGGACCGTAGATGTCGATCTGCCGAATCAGATAATGGACTGCGAGATCATCTACCATATCGAGCGCCCCGATGGAAGCACGGACAGGAAGGTCCACTCTTTCAGAATGAGATGGCTCTTCAGATGGGAGGCCGAGCACCTTCTCGAGCGGGCCGGATTCAGTGTGGTTGAGGTCGCAGGTGACCACCGTGGCAGCCCCTTCGGTACGGACTGGCCTGGAGAGCTCATCCTGAAAGCTGTTGTGACTGAGATCTGATGAATATTCGCGGCCTCTCTTGCACAGGCTTTTCCGCATCTGTATCTTCCATGTTGCTAGGAGGTAGCAAATGAAGACCGCAATGCTGATTTCGCTTATGCTGCTGGGGGTCGCTTCGCTTTCGCTCGCAGGATCTCTTCCATTCGCACATCCGGGTCTTATCGACATTCCCACAGCCAGGATATTACAGCATACGCAGGTGGCCCTTGGTGGCTCATTCACTACATACAGCTATGAGCTGCCGGACAGCTCCTCCGAAAGTGATTTTGCTCTCGGCGGTCACCTTGATGTTGGTCTATTCAACCGTGGACAGATCGGTATAACCTGGTTGGGTGCGGCCGGACTCTCAGGTCAGGCCAGGATCCTTGTTCTCAGGGAGATGCTGAACACGCCCGGACTCGCTATCGGCTGCCAGAACATCATCGGTGAGAAGGATTACGAATTCTTCGCGGATTCCCTCGACAGCCTCTACCATTACGATGAAGCACAGAACTTCTCGGCCTATATTGTCTTAACCAAGAATCTCGAGAACCTTACGGGCATCCCCGTCACCCTCGATCTCGGATATGGGATCGGTAGATTCCGACAGGCTGAAGGCGCTGATTCCGACGGGATCGCCAATCCCTTCAGAGGACTCTTCGGTGCGATCGAGATCCATCCGACCTACGAATTCGGACTTGCCATCGAATGGGATGGCAGGGACGCAAACTTCGGTGCCAGTTACCGGCTGAACAACTACGTGACTTTCATGGCAGCCGCTTCCGAGCTGGAGCAGCTCACGAGGGGTGATGAGCGTGTTCCCTCGGATGTCATGCAGAATGTAAAAGTGAGCCTTGGAGCTGAATTCACCTTCGGCCCCTTCCTGAACAGGACTACTCTTGAGCCCTTCAAGAACCTCGGTGATGAAAATGATTCCGAGCTTCTTGACGAACTCGAGGAGCGCCGCTCACGCGCTGCCGAAGAGATCGCCCGACTCAAGAACGAAATTCCCTAGTCGAATTCTGACGATTCGGGTGGGGACAGTTCTCCTTCATTCCATCACAGCGTGTATTATGTACACTCCCGGTAATATAGTGCTGAATTGTACTATTCCAGTTGACGGGATATCCCTGAATTACCATACTTGCATTGATAGTTGTAACCGTCTCTCCTAATAACCCGTAAGGAGGGAGGGTAAATGAGTAGTAAACTGATCATAATACTGCTTCTTATGGTTTCCATGCTGTTTGCAGATGTAGGTGTCCAGACC
>JAOZQW010000154.1:3719-5848 GCA_029932015.1 Candidatus Fermentibacteraceae bacterium | reverse complement strand
TATTCGAAGGCAGGTCGAAGCTGGAGGTGGGGCTCGCTCTTGAGAGAGAACTCATCGATAGCCTGAGAAGGGATGGGTACACCGTTACGAATCCCCCTCCGAAGGCGAACTGCTACGTATATGTGATCGAACTCGACCGATCCGTGCGGATTCACAGGGATGTCAGAAGAGCCAATCCGAGGCTGGATCCTCTGAAGGCTTGCCTCTATGTCGGACAGACCCGCAGGTCCCCTGAAGAGAGGTTCGCGGAGCACAGTACCGGTGGTGGGCTGAAGAAGGGAGGAAGACATCTGAAGGGCAAGTGCCGAAAGCTGAGACCGGACCTGTTTGAGGTCTTCAATCCCATGCCTCTGCTGGAATCGCTCATTCTCGAGCGGGAGCTTGCGGATGATCTCAGGAAGGAAGGATACACGGTTCTCGGTGGGCACTGAACTTACGTCGGGAATTATCGTATCTGCATGGAGATCGTATGTCCGGCTGGGAGCATCAGCGACGAGGATATGATGAGGAGCGACCTGTCGATCAGCGTCAGGGACCGGATCTAGTCCCTCCAGCGATACCTATCAGCATGAAGAAAGTCATGACCACAGCGATGATGAGGGCTGTCCTGGCCTTGGCCGGAGATGAGTCCTTGTACATGAAATACACTATCCAGGCTAGCGGGAAGAAGAAGAAGCACAGGCAGCCGAGTCCAGCGGAGAGTTTATCAGGAGCTTTGTCATGGTAGTGGTGGATCTCCTTTATCACCTGGGGCTCGTTGGCTTCGCCTGCGCGGTGGGTGGAATCGAACTCACTGCGGTGGAAGGTGGAGTGGCAGTAGTCGCAGACCACTGTTTCACCTTTGAAATGGGCTATCTCCGCGCCGCAGTTCCTGCATTTCATGAATTTCCTCCAGTTCGATTAACTGAATCTATGAACTGAAGTCCCTACGTCCAATAAGAAGTGATGGAGCGCTCCGGACGCTGGCAGAAGCGGCTCGTTTGATATATGCTCCACCCATGTCTTCAAATGCCATGATCCTGCTCCGCGTGAAACTGGCCAGCCTCAGGGGAGGCGCGGTCTCCGAGTGGCAGAGCAACCGGCTCAAGATGCTTGCAGGCGGCCTTACTGTGCTTATCCTTGTTCCGGGCATGTATCTTCTCTTCAGATTCCTATTCGGTTACATCTTCGGACTCGAGAAGACCTTTCCAGGTTTTGGAACCGCCCTCTCTCTGAGACTCCTGGGGATGACCTTCATGTCATTCGGGATATTCATTGCGATAAGTTCTTTCATCAGTGGAGTATCTGTGCTCTTCAGATCGAAGGAGACAGGTTTTCTGATGACGCTTCCCCTGAGGGACAGAACGGTAGCGGCTTCGCGAGTACTCGAGAGCTGGCTGCATGCAGGCTGGGCTACAATCCTGCTTGGATTTCCGATAGTGGTAGCGTTCAATATTTCACTGGGATACAGCTTCGCGACAACACTCCTATCGATGGTTCTCTTCCCCCTTCTCGTCTCTACATGGGTGGCGGCAGGAACTCTGCTGCTCGGCCTCTCAGTCAAACTGGGCAGAGGCGGGCGGCAGTGGAAGGTGGCCTCAGTTCTCGGAGCCATTGTCGCCGCCGGCATCTACTTCGTTCTGAAAGGCTCCGGTCCGTCCGGCATACTTGCCACGGACAGCTCGTCGATGGAGGCAATACACAGATTCGTCTCACAGCTTCCAGCGGCCGGGGGACGATTGTGGCCTCATGCTCTATTCAGCGATGCTCTGGTCTCCGCTGGCGCGGGTGAATGGGGTGCGGCGGTCATTTCCGGCCTTCTCCTTACGGCAGAGACTGTCGTGCTGTGCTCGGTCTCGCTCCTGCTCATCTGCAGCGGCTTCAGGAAAGTCTTTTCCGGTGTATCCAGGATCACCTCCCGGCGCAGAAGCAGTACTCTGTTTCTCAGGCACGGCGGCAGGCTTTCCACGATGCTTCAGAAGGACCTTCTGGCCTTCATCAGGGATCCAGTCCAGTGGAGTCAGCTTCTGCTTCTGACAGGTCTGTTCATCGTCTACGCAATGAACCTGGACAGATTCCCGATGGATATTGGGCATCCTCTCTGGAGATCTATCGTGATCTTCCTTAATTTCGTATTCTCCTGTTTTGTC
>JAOZQW010000154.1:0-3709 GCA_029932015.1 Candidatus Fermentibacteraceae bacterium | reverse complement strand
CTCCGCTACTCTTCTGGTCCGCTTCGCCTTCCCCGCGATCAGCCTCGAAGGACCGGGAATGAACTACATCCTGCAGCTTCCGGCTGGAAGGCGAATACTGCTTCTATCCAAATGGGTGGGTTCGTTCTTTTTCATCCTTCCCCTGATAGCCGGCACGGGTCTCTGGAGCACTATATCGCTCGGGGCAGGGAGCATCCTTCAAGTGTCCTTCACCATCTCCCTGACTCTCATGTGTACTGCACTCGTCTGCATAAACACGGGACTTGGAGCGATCTACCCACGATTTGAGCAGGGGAGTGCCGCCAGCATTGCCAGCGGTCAGGGTGGGATCATCTCCGCCTTCGCTTCCATGGGTTATGTACTCGTCGCCGTATCGCTCCTGGGCTGGGTCATTCGAACTGGACTGCCTGCTGCGGGATCTGAAAGCTTCCTGGCAGCGCCGATGGCAAGGGCAGTGGTCTTTCTGATCCTTTTCACGGCAGCTGTCAGTATCCTCTCCATCCGCGGGGCTGTCAGGAGTCTAAGAAGGAGGGATTTCTAGTGACTGCGGTCGGGATCGACTATGGCAGGAGCCGTACGGGACTGGCCATCCTCATCCGGGGTACAATACTACCACTCGAACCAGTGACAGCTTCCACATGGAATGGTATTGCATCAAGATTGGACGAGTTATCGGCGGAACACGGAGAGCTGATGGTGGTCCTGGGACTTCCACTGACCTCGTCCGGGAAGCAGACAGAACTCTCGATTGAGGTGGAATCTCTTGGCTCTTTCCTGGCCGGGAAGGGATTTGAAGTGACGATGCAGCGTGAGACAGGGAGCTCATTGGAGATCCGCTCCCTGGGACTTGCGGAAGCAAGGGATGGAAGGAGCGATTCCATGGCGGCAATGGTGATACTCAAAAGATATCTGGGACAGGCATGAAGAAGGCTGTTGCAATTGGCTTATCCATTCTTGCCATCCTTCTTGCATCCGGCTTCCTTCTTCTCAGATGGTGCTCTTCCCCCGCCGGGGGAGGACGAGACTGCATTTTTACTGTTGAGAGGGGATGGGGAGCAGGCAGAATAAGCAATGCTCTCTCCGACTCGGGTCTGGTAAGGTGTCCTCCCTACTTCCTGTGGAAGTACTCCAGGGCAGGAGAGGGACGGATCCTACAGGCGGGTACTTACAGGTTCGATGGCGGAATGACTCCGGATTCCATCCTGACGCTGATAATCAACGGAGAAGTTGTACCGGTCCCCACTCACTGGGTGACGCTGGCCCCCGGACTAACTCTTGAGCAGACGCTCGCTGTCATCTCCGATGATCTCGATATTTCTCTTCTGGAACTTGATTCACTTGCATCCGATGCAGATCTACTAACCGAACTGGGAGTACCGGGACTTGAGGGGTACATGTTCCCGGAGACCTATGAATTTGCAGACAGTCTAGGAGCGGGAGCGGTAGTTGAGAGGATCGTTGAGACCGGCTTCGCTGCCTGGCCTGATTCTGCCTTGATACTTGCGGAGGAGCTGGGCCTCGGTATCGATGAACTTATCGTTCTTGCCTCGATAGTCGAGCGCGAGGCCAGGGTCGATGAGGAGAGGTCTGTCATTGCAGGGGTCTTCCTGTCGAGACTCCGCAGGGAAATGCATCTCGAGAGCTGTGCTACCGTCCAGTACGCCCTCGGTGAGGTAAGAGAGGTACTCCTTTACCGTGATCTGGAGATCGAGAGCCCATACAACACATATAAGTACGCCGGTCTTCCTCCAGGACCCATCTGCTCTCCCGGGGCAGCATCACTTGCTGCATCCTTCATGCCTGACACAACGGAAGGATATCTCTACTTCGTCAGCAGGGGAGATGGCAGCGGCACCCATCTATTTGCGACAACTTACTCCGGACACCTGGCGAACCAGAGACGGGTATCCTCTGGAACGACGGATTGACGCGGCTTCAGCCGCTCTTATTCTATACTGAACGCAGTGTTTGATAACCAAACTCATTTGGCTGGAAGGGACAAGAGATGAGTGATGGAAGAAACCTTGGATTTCTGGAGAAGGCGATACGCCTTATTCCAGGTTACAAGGGGTATAAAAGTAAGGAAGAGCGTCGGGACAACGATCAGCTTTTCAGGATGGGGCTTGTGCAGAAGCTCGAGCTTCTCCGAACCCGTTTGAACGAGATCACCGCTGGACTTCGCGGACCGGCGGCACTCGCCGCTGTGACCGACATGGACAGGGTTCACAAGAAGCTGGAGAGGGTCACGGATGAGATCCGCTTTGCTTCACGTGGATACCGCGGCTGGTTCGACATGCACAAGGTCAGAGAGGACGAGCTTAACAGCCTCTACGCTTTTGATGTTGGTCTGATGGAGAATATCGAAGAGGTTGAAGGTGCTTTTGAGTCGATGGAAGCTGCTGCCGCGGCAGGCTCTCCTATGAATGAGTCCATCGGCAGAGTGGTTGACCTCCTGGTTGCATTCAGCGAGAAGATGGCTTTACGCAGCGACCTTCTTATCGACCTAGAGAAGAATACGCCCACTGATTAATAGAAGACCGAAGAAAGGCTAGAAGAGAAATGTTCAAGAAGCTTGAAATTATCGAGTATCTGGATTCCAGCGGACGCGAGATCGTCCACAGGATCCCGGAACACGGCTCCGGCGAGTTCAGACTCGGAAGTCAGCTCGTTGTACGTGAGAACCAGGATGCCGTCTTTTTCCGTGATGGCAAGGCAATGGATGTCTTCGGTCCCGGCAGGCACACTATCACTACCCAGAACATCCCGCTGCTGACGGGAGTAGTAAGTACTCTCTTCGAGGGCAAGGACTCCCCGTTCAGATCAGAGGCATACTTCGTTTCCAAGAAGACTTTCACTGATATGAAGTGGGGGACGAAGGAGCCAATAATCTTCCGTGACAAGGAACTTTCCGTCGTCCGGCTGAGGGCTTTCGGCAGCTTCTCGATGAAGGTTGACCAGAGTCAGCTCTTCATCAACAAGCTCGTCGGTACCGAGGGCAGATTCACTACAGATGAGATAGAGGGTTTCCTCAAGGGAATGATCATCTCACGGCTTGCCGATCTTCTCGGTGAGACCATCGAGAGTATCTTCGATCTCGCGCAGTACTATGACGAGATAGCTACCCTCGCCAAGTCCAGATTTGCAGACGACTTCGGTAAATACGGAATCCAGCTTGTCGACTTCTACATCCAGGCCATCACACCTCCAGAAGAAGTCCAGGAGCGCATTGACGAGCGAAGCGCCATGGCCGCTATCGGCGACATGAACCAGTACATGCGCTTCAAGACCGCCACTGCAATGGGTGATGCTGCCGCCAACGAGAGCGGAGGTGGAGCTGCCGGAGCAGGTGTCGGTATGGGCGCAGGTCTTGGTATGGGCATGACAATGGCCAACATGATGGGTCAGACCATGTCCGGAGGACAGGGTGGAGGTCAGGGCGGAACTGCCGCTCCAATGGTGACCTGCCCTGCCTGCGGCAAGAATGTTCCAATGGGTAAGTTCTGTCCGGAGTGCGGCAAGCCGCTTGGTGCCTCATGTCCGGCCTGCGGCAAGCCCATAGATCCCGGAGCCAAGTTCTGTCCTCATTGCGGGCAGAAGCTTGGCGGCTCCGTGAAGTGCTCCAAGTGCGAAGCGGAGATGCCGCCCGGGACGAAGTTCTGTCCCGAATGCGGTGAGAAACAGGAGTAGATGTTCTCAAGTTCGGGGACCT
>JAOZQW010000469.1 GCA_029932015.1 Candidatus Fermentibacteraceae bacterium | reverse complement strand
TTCGGGGCACCTCAGTCCAGGGAGAATGATGTACACCGGGCATGTGATTTTGTACTTGCGCTCGGAGAGAAAATGGGGGACACCCTTAGAGTCGGCATGTCTTCAGGAACTGTATACGCTGGTATGACCGGAAGCTCCGGACGGTGCACCTACACAGTATTCGGGGACACCGTAAACACAGCAGCAAGACTGCAGCACAACGCATCCTGGGGCGAAGTGCTTACCTCAGGCCTGGATCCTTCGGAAATGGACGGAAGCTTCACATTGGACCAGAAGCACCGCTGCGAGCTCAGGGGCAGGAAACAGAAAGTAGTGGTAAGCAGACTCTCTGGAAGAACCGGTTCGGACTCCATTCCCTCCAGAAACCGCCGACTTGTCGGCAGAGCTCCTGAGATGAGCTATCTACTGAGCAGGACTGGATCAGCCCGTGTCGACTCTCTCTCCGGATTGACCGTACTCTGCGGCAATGCGGGAATAGGCAAATCCAGACTTCTTGATGAGGTCGGGGACAGGATCGATGAGGGCACCAGGATACTCATGATGAAATGCGATGACATCCTCCGAAGGAGCCTGAATCCCTTCATCTACCTCCTGGGCGAACTCTTCAATGACGATAAGCATGCAATGTCACAATCACAGACCGATCTCACAAGACTGGAAGATGGTCTCGCCCGTATCGGGGGGCAGCTGCGGGACCTTGACACTCCGGCTTCTCTGACCGCAAGGGAGGAACTGGAGATGGCCGGTCCCATATTGGCCTCCCTGCTTGACAAACCAGTTTCTCAGATCGAGTCGGGAGGGGACAGATTCGAAAATATCGCAATGGCAGTAGGCTCTCTGCTGAAGGCATTCTGCCTCATCTCTCCTGTGATACTGATGCTGGACGATATTCAGTGGATGGACGACGACTCAAGACGGCTTTTCAGAGTGCTTGGCAGGACTCTCCGGACTCTTCCGCTTGCTGTGCTCGCCGCCGGAAGACCGTTGGATGATGATAGGAGGCCGACCACTGGACTGGAGGCGAATCTCGATACCCGCGCTCTGGATCTGGGCGGTCTTCGCGGCTTCGAAGCCAGGGAACTGGTGATCGACCGGCTCGGATCGGTGCCGGGCAGCAGACTCATGGACTTCATTGATGAGCGAACATCAGGCAATCCACTCTACATCGAGCAGTTCTGTCTGTATCTGCTCGGTTCCGACTTCCTGGAGCATCGGGAAGGAACGATCGAGCTTGTCCCGGGAAGGATAGAGATACCGTCCGGGATCAGATCGATACTGGTGGCCCGAATGGACAGGCTTACCCCGGAACTCAGGAGACTCCTGCAAACTGCCTCCGTCATTGGATCGGAGTTTGATGTGGATGTACTCTCTGAAGTACACCGGAGACCGGACATCAGCTGTGAACTTCTCGAGGGTGAGCGGGAGCGGCTCTGGTCCATGACATCAGGAAGAAAGTGTGCTTTTGGACACTCTCTCTACAGGGATGCGGCCTATGGAATGCTCCTCGATCGCAGACGGAGAAAACTGCACGAAAGAACAGCCAGAGTTCTCGAGAAACTTGCTGGTGATGATACTGGAGCGGCTGCCGGTTCGATAGCACACCATTACCAG
>JAOZQW010000468.1 GCA_029932015.1 Candidatus Fermentibacteraceae bacterium | reverse complement strand
ACCCTTCTGCCTGAAGAATTCGATGTACATGCGGGTGAGCTCAGCCTTGGTCATCAAAAGTCCTTCCAGGTGACGGGGGAAGCACATCCTGTGCAGCTCCTCCGTCCAGCTCCTTGTCGAAGATACGGTATGTGCGGTACTGCTCTGCATCAAGTATCCGCTCGAGTATGCGGCGCATGGGGAGATTGTCATCGAGTATCCAGGACATCTCTCCCCTGCCCATACCGAACTTGATACTCTCCTTAATGATCCTGTCTATCATCAGGGCTTCCAGGCCCCTGCCCCGGTAAGCTCTTCTGACACCGAGAAGCATCACGCGTACGCGGTCTATCTTTGTCTTAAAGAATGGCACCTTGAGGGCAAGGATAGTCCTTAAAAGACCGCCGCGGGCCTTCATGAATGCCTGGTTCGCATCAGGGAGGGCTACGGCAAAGGCGACAGGCTCCCCGTCAACCTCGACGATGGGTGCGAAAGATGGGACAAGGATCATTTTGAGCTCGTCAGCCATCATGGCTATCTCACGCTTGGTCATGGGTACGAAACCCCAGTTCTCACACCAGCACTCGTTGTAGATGTCCATGATCGCAGGAATGTCCCTGCTGATGTGCTTCACGGAGATGTCTCTCATCACCAGCCCGGGTTTTTCGTAGATCCGATCCGCGATCCGGGTCAGTCGGGAGTAGTCCGCGGTGTCCCCGTCAAGGTAATAGGCGAAGAGGTCCTTTGTCCTGTGATAGCCTCTGCTCACGATGAGTTGTTCATACCAGGGGGGGTTGTAAGGCATCATGATGAGGGGCGGGTCGTCGAATCCCTCAACGAGAAGACCGCTCTCTTCATTGGTTGAGAAGCTGGCAGGTCCCCTGACGCTGTTCATACCCTTCGCCCTGAGGTCTTCCTCAACGGCATCGAGGAGCAGGATAGCAATGTCGGGGTCATTCTCCATTTCGAAGAAGCCGAAGAAGCCTATCTTCTCATGATGAAAATCGTTGTGTGCGTGATTGACTATGGAGCAGATCCGGCCCACTGGTTTGCCGGCGGTATCCCTGACAAGAAAGAGAGTAACATCAGCATGCTCATGAAAGGGATGCTTCTTCCTGTCAAACATATGTCTGTTGAAGAACCTGACCGGTGGGACCCAGTTCGGATCGTCAGCGTACAGTCTGTATGGCAGTTCAAGGAAGTCTTTTAGCCCTGAACCTCCGGTAACCTTTTCTATCGAGAAGGACATGGAACCTCCAGGGTCAGATTATTCCGAGTTCCTTCCCGATTCGTTCGAAGATATCGAGGGCCTTGTCTATCATCTCATCGGTATGTGTGGCCATATAGCTGGTGCGCAGCATCTCACCGCCGCTGGCAACGGCAGGACTGACCACCGGGTTGGTGAAGACCCCGGCCTGGTAGAGCTTCTTCCAGAAGATCAGGGTCTGCATCTCATCACCGATGATTATCGGAATAATGGGTGTTTCCGAATTGCCTACATTGAATCCCAGCTGGGCCAGGCCCAGTCTTGCGCGCTCGGCAGCCTTATGCGCGAGTGCGACAAGCTGCGGCTCCTCCTGGAGGACATCCAGGGCAGCAATGACGGTAGCGACCGCTGCCGGAGGAAGGCTGGC
>JAOZQW010000153.1 GCA_029932015.1 Candidatus Fermentibacteraceae bacterium | reverse complement strand
AGATTGCTGTCGAGCTGGCTGCTGCTCACTCGGTGATCGACTCAGGAATGAAAACTGGAAATCCTGGATTCTGAACATCCAGAGGTTCCCCTTCAGTATAATCCTCGAGAACGCAGACGATCTCCCCGATGACTATTGCACTCCTCATGAGAACAGGCATGTGGCGCTCATCATCTGTGAACCAGACCCATATCTCACCCTGCTGGTCAAACAACCCCTGACCTCTTAATTGCGGCTGGACCATAACGCAGTCAAATTCACCGGCTGGAACCCGGATCTGCTCCCTCTCATGAACGACTATCTCCAGTGGGTAGTTGTCGTTATCGATATGGCTGTCGATAAAATAGGTTTCACCAACTTCGAGCGGCAGGGTCCTGGCGAAGTACATACAGCTCAGCACATCCAGAGCATGTGGCGGTATCTCCATCAGGATCAGAGTGCTGTCGGTCTCCTCCGGATAATGCACCAGTCCGGCATCCTGATCGAAGAGAACCTCCTCCTGATAACGGAAATCACCTTCTTCCAAGCTCTTGTAGAATCGTAAAGTATGAAACTGCACAATATCAAGAAGCGCCTCGTTCAGATCATTGACCCTGAAAAAGGTACCGAACGCCGGATTGGAATTGGCAGTGGCCGATATCCTGTAGGCCAGCAGCCCCTCCCACTGCTCAGGTCCGGAGACCGCAAGGACTGCTGTCCCGGCCTTGATGATGCCGTACTCCACACTGAATTGAAGTCTCTCACCCGGCCCAAATGCGGTGTTCTCTACATACCTCTGCATCTGACCGGTCTCCTGAACGGATGTGGAATCGGACAGCAGAACACTCAGTACGATCAGAAATATGGACATGATCACCAGCTTTCTGGTTTGTTGTCTGTCATGTGTGGTACCCTCATGGCAGGATGTTGTTCCCCCTTCACCACGGCATCGAGGATCCCGCTCCACATCCGAGCTACTACATCAGTATCAAGTCTCTCCACACAGAATCGCCTGGCATTTCTTGCGAGTCTCCCGGCTACTTCGGGATTTTCGAGAAGAAACGCTGCCTGAGCCGCAAGCTGTCTCTCGTTTCCAGGAGAATGCAGGAAGCCTGTATCTCCATCAGTCACGAGGTCGAGAAGGCCATTTGTGGCTGCTGCCAGCAGGGGCATTCCTGCACTCATCATCTCCATCCCGGCTCGGGATACGACCTCACTGCCAAGGCTGGTCACTACGCCGATGCCGCCCTCCTGAATGAGCTCCCTTACATCGACCTTCCTTCCGGTCAGCGTCAGTCTGTCCGCTACACCCAGCTTAGAGGCATATGACACAAGCTCCTCCGGCTTCTGCTGTGAAGGCGGTCCTGCGATCGTCGCATGAACACCTGGCAGGAGCGCTAGAGCTCTGATGAGTGTCCGATGCCCCTTGACCGGACTCAGTCTGCCGATAGAGAGTAATCTGAGGGGAATGCGAGTCTCAAGAGGGGCAGTCGGCCTGTATCTATCTGTATCCACTGGATGAGGGATAACAGCCACCGGACCGGTTCGATCCCTGGCATACCCTCGACGGAGCATGAAGGCCGATGGGAATACCACCAGATCGGTCCGTCTGTCAACAATACTCCAAATCCTCCCGCCTCTTGGTGGTCTGATGTCGCACCTGATCCTGATCAATGGCTTTCGAGGGAACAGGAGTGAGGCAGCTGTCTGACCGTCAGCCCTGGTGGTGCAGATAATGTCGGGTTCGAAGCTGTGCACAAGTCTCGTGAATGGGATAAACCCTGTCAGGACAGCTCCACCTTTCAGACTTGATCCGGTGACATCAAGTCCCTCCTCAATACAGGCCTTTTCGACTGCTCCGCCCTGCGCAGCCTGGATCAGTACCCTATGGCCCTGCCTGGAAAGCATCCGGCCAAGTGCTACTCCCCCCGCCGCGGAGGCATCAACACCGCTGCAGTTGATGGTTACAAGCACTCTCATGGGGAGCCCCCTGCCAGCCTGTCTTCGGGCCTGGTTATATTCATGGTGTTAGCATACTGGCAAATATACAAAGGGAAAGGCGTTCACATGAAGCGTCATGGACCCTCCCGGAGGATGACCCGGATAGAAATGCCTCCGATCGCGGCGATAATGGCACGTATCGCAGAGATGAAGGGCGAAGGACGCAGGGTCTACAGCCTGGCTCAGGCAGTGCCATGGTACTCTCCTCCATCATCTTCCCTGGACTCGCTTCGTGAATTGATGAACGACCCCTCCCTGCACAGGTACAGCCCCGATCCAGGTTATCCTGAAGCAAGAGAGGCGGCTGTCGAAGACATCCGCATCCGGCGCGGGATCGCTCTGGATCCTTCGACGCAGTTTCATCTTACTTGCGGCGCCAGTCAGGCTTTTCTCAGCGGGCTTCTCACGGCAACATCCGTTGGTGACACTGTAGCGGTCATCGAGCCCTATTACTTCGATCACGTCTTCGCGATCCGGTTCAGCGGTTTGAAAATGATATCTATCCCCATGCTGGAAAGGGATGGCGGATGGGAGCTGCCTCTGGAAACTATCCTCGAAGCACTTCCGGGACTGGCAGCTGTCGTCCTTGTCAATCCCGGCAACCCTACGGGCGCAGTGATACCTGACAGCATCATGCGTATTCTTGCAGATGCAGCTGAGAAGACGGGGACCACTCTGCTCATAGATGAAACTTACGAGCGCTTCGTATTCACCGACGACCACTGGCACCCATGGAAAGACAGGCAGGCACCTCATATCATGACCTTCGGCAGCTACTCCAAGAGTCTCGGAATGCCTGGATGGCGCCTGGGCTATCTATTCGGCTCGCAGGAGATGATGGAGCAGGCCATCAAGGTGCAGGATTCAGTCGTGATCTGTCCGCCCTCCCCATCTCAGTTCCTCCTCCGCTCAGCTCTCTGTGAGCGGGAATGGATGAACAGGATGTCAGGCGAGGTGAGAAGTAGAAGAGACCTGTGCAGAGAGACACTCAACACCGGATGCGGAAACCTTCAGTGGAGGGAGGCCGATGGAGCCTTCTTCACCATGGCGGCCTATACTGGAAGTATGCCCTCTGCAGAGGCGGCGATGTTCATGCTTGAGGAGTACGGCCTGGGAACAATTCCCGGCTCGGCTTTCGGCCCTTCGGGCGAAGGACACCTTCGCATAAGCTTCGGCTGCCTCGCCGACAGCGATGTGGAGCCTGTAATGGATATCCTGGGGAGTGTGGTCATACCTACCTGAGCTCATTGCATTTCCAGGGGCTGCGCCGCTCCTTCAGATGCTTCGTGGATGCTTCTCCACCGGAAGCATCAATGTTGCCCGAAGGTCACTTCCGGTTTAGATTAAACTTTCCGAATTGACAGGTACTTTCAGGTGTGCCCCACTGGGGGTACTGCCGGCTACAGGAGGAGACAATGATCGCGAGAACCACCGTAAAAACGGTGCTCCGGGAGGTCGGGTCCATCTCCTCAGTTACTGTCTACGGATGGATCATCACTGCAAGGAAGGGAAAGAACGTCGCTTTCGCATCCATCACTGACGGTTCAACTCCGGAGAGGCTTCAGGTAGTATTTGACAGGTCAGTCTTCAGTGAGGAGGATCTCTCCGGACTGAGCACAGGTGCCTGCATCAGAGTTGAGGGAGGGATCCAGGAGTCTCCCGGCGATGAACAGTCGAGGGAACTGCATGCGACTGCTCTTGAAGTGATAGGTCCCTCAGAGGGTGACTATCCCCTGCAGAAGAAGCGGCACAGTCTGGAGTTCCTGAGGAGTATTCCGCATCTCAGACCACGAACAAACACTTTCGGTGCGGCTTTCCGGATGAGCCATCACCTCAGCCTTGCCATCCACAGGTTCTTTGACGAGAATGATTTCTTCTACATACATGCTCCCGTGATAACCTCCAGCGATGCAGAAGGAGCGGGAGAAGCGTTCAGGGTGACCTCACTACCAACCAATGCATACGATAGGCGTATTGATCAAAAGGAGTACTTCGGACGAGAAGCTTATCTGACCGTCAGTGCCCAGCTCGAAGCCGAGCCGCTGGCCCTGGCCCTCGGGAATGTATACACTTTCGGACCGACATTCAGAGCGGACCCATCCGACACCAGGTTCCATGCTGCTGAATTCTGGATGATAGAGCCGGAGATGGCTTTCTGCGACCTCGAAGATGATATGAACATCATCGAACGATTCCTCGGTTACACAGCTGCTGAACTGAGGAGGAAGTGCTCCATTGATATTCAGTTCTTCAGGAAATTCTACGAGTCCGGACTCGATTCGAGATATGAACTCCTTGAAGCAGGCGGCTTCAAACGTATCTCGTACACCGATGTTCTTCAGGAACTCACCCGGAACGCGAATGAATTCCAGGTGGCGCCCGTCTGGGGAATGGACATTTCGACGGAGTACGAGAGATTCGTCACGGAACGGCTCTTCGGAAAACCCGCAGCGGTATTCGTCACGGATTATCCCGAAACGCTTAAGCCTTTCTATGCGAGGCTCAACGATGACGGCCGCACCGTTGCGGCAGCCGACTTGCTCCTTCCCGAGGTGGGTGAGATCGTCGGCGCCAGCCAGAGAGAGGAAAGGCTGGATGTCCTAACACGCCGCACGGTGGCGTCCGGCGCAGCAATGGAAGACTACGAGTGGTATCTAGATCTTCGCCGATGGGGTTCTGCCCCTCATTCCGGATTCGGACTCGGCTTCGAAAGACTGCTGATGTACCTGACCGGAATAGAGAATATCAGAGATGTAATACCTTTTCCCAGAACCATGGGGAGAATGATCTGAACGCAGATTAGACGAGCAGAGCAAATATACACCCATTGAACGGTCTCTGACCGGACAGGATGGAGGAAGATGGACAACAGGAAGATGATCACGATAGACGGCAATGAAGCCGCAGCGAGGATCGGCCACAAGCTCAGTGAGGTTGTAGCCATATATCCTATTACGCCTTCCAGCCCGATGGGTGAGCATGCTGACGCATGGTCCTCACAGGGCAAGACCAACATCTGGGGCACAGTACCTCTGGTGCAGGAGATGCAGAGTGAGGGCGGCGCTTCAGCCGCAGTTCACGGTGCCCTGCAGACAGGTGCTATGACAACGACCTTTACCGCCTCTCAGGGGCTTCTGCTCATGATCCCCACGATGTACAAGATCGCGGCCGAGCTGACTCCGGCGGTATTCCACGTATCTGCAAGAAGCCTTGCCTGTCAGGCGCTCTCCATCTTCGGCGATCACAGTGACACCATGGGTGTCCGGCAGACCGGTTTCGCCATGCTTGCCAGCGCCTCGGTGCAGGAGGCCATGGACCTGGCGGTTATCGCACATGCATCGACCCTCAAGGCCAGAATCCCCTTCCTGCACTTCTTCGACGGGTTCAGGACAAGTCATGAGATACAGAAGATCGAGCTGGTTGACGACGATGTCCTCAAGGCAATGATCGACAATGAACTGGTAATTGCCACTCGGAACAGGGGACTCGATCCAAACGCTCCTGTGGTTCGCGGAACAAGTCAGAACCCGGATGTCTATTTCCAGGGGCGCGAGACCGTGAATCCCTACTATCTGGCTACTCCGGGGATCGTCCAGGACTACATGGACAGGTTTGCTGAACTCACCGGTAGAAGCTACCACCTCTTCGACTACGTTGGAGCACCGGATGCCGATACTGTCATCATTCAGATGGCCTCAGGCTGCGAGACCGCACATGATACAGTCGACTACCTTGTCGGCCAGGGCGAGAAGATCGGCCTCGTGAAGGTAAGGCTCTACAGACCGTTCGACATTTCAGCCCTCCTGACAGCTCTTCCGGATACGGTGCGGAATATCGCTGTCCTCGACCGGACAAAGGAATCCGGCGGCCCTGGAGAGCA
>JAOZQW010000152.1 GCA_029932015.1 Candidatus Fermentibacteraceae bacterium | reverse complement strand
GGGACACCTGCTTCTCCTGGTTCCAGTGGTTTTCCACTATCTGGAGGTAGGAGACCTTCGATCCGTCGCGGTTCTTGCGGGACACTGTTCTGAGAAACATAGTGACTAGATACTGTCAGCTAAGATGATGTTAAGTAGGTACTGTCATATATTGTATAACTATGCATTTTTGCCTGTGTGGCTATGTTGCTAGGGCTCTTTTCAACAATATCAACAACTTACGGAATCGTAGGAGTGGCGTGTGGTACTTCTCGTGTCAAACACGAGTTGAAATGCTGCTGAGCATGGCAATGATTATTGAATATCAATGCGATCACAGGTAGCAGGGTGTAGTCAGTGTCTAATCGATCCCCATAACGCGGATGATCTCGCGTTCAAGGTCCTGCATCGTAAACGGTTTGGCAAGTCTTCCTGAAAATCCGTGAGCAGTGCAGTCAGCCATGATCGGATCGGATGCGTAGCCACTGGAAACTATTGCCCGAACCTTCGGGTCGATCTCCAGCAGTTCCCTCATGGTTTCCTGCCCTCCCTTGCCCCCGCGAATTGTCAGGTCCATGATCACAAGGTCGAATGGATTGCCTATCTCCATTGCCAAGATGTATTTATGAAGCGCCTCGACACCGTCAACTGCGGTATCTATTGTGTGACCCAGACGCTCTATCAGCAGCCTGCCTACTTTCCTGAGGATCTCTTCATCATCCATCAGCAGAACTCGAAGTGAGGGTGAGTCATTCGAAGCGGTATCATCATGTGAATCCTCCACAATATCCTCTGCTTCAGAAGCAGGGACCGCAGGCAGGAAGACATTGACAGTGGTGCCGATGTTGGTTTCTGAAGTAACACTGATGCTGCCGTCATGCTGCTCGATGATACTGTGAACAATAGCTAGCCCCAGACCATGTCCGGTATCCTTCGTACTGAAATAGGGATCAAATATATGGTCAATGATCTTGGCCGGAATTCCGGTTCCCTCATCACGGATAGTAATGCAGACGTACTCTGTTAACGGATCAGGGGAGCCAACCTGATCCCCCGCGCATATGTTCCTCCCATCAACATGAAGTGTTCCTCCACCAGGCATTGATTGCCTGGCATTGATGAGCAGGTTCGCGAGAATCTGTCCTATCTGCCCCTTGTCCGCATTGATGGCCCACAGGCCCTCCTGCAGAATGATCTCGGTATTGATGTTACTTCCGCGAAGATTGAAGCTCACTGTATCCTGCACAAGTGCAGAAGTATCCACTGTACTCAGCACCGGAGCGCTTCCCTTGGCAAAGGTCAGGAGCTGTCCCGTCAGCTGTCTTGCTGAATGGATGGCATCATAGGCGCCCTGGAGATACGAAGCGGATGGAGAATTCCTCGGCAGCTCGATCTTGGCCATTTCGATGTTGGTGAAGACACCTGTCAGAAGGTTGTTGAAATCATGCGCGATACCTCCGGCGATTGTTCCGAGCCCTTCCAGTCTCTGCATTCGCAGAACCTCTTCCTCCGCTTTCTTGCGGTCGGTGACATCCACCAGAGATACTATCCGAATGTTCCCTGTAAGAGCAATATTGACGATCACATTACGGACTGTACCGTCAGTACGATTAATTCGGCACTCGTATTGAGAAGGGGGAGGAAGACCTTTCTTTGTCCGTTGCTCGTGATACTTCTGCATCCGTTCCAAGTCCTCTTCCACTACGAAATCAGACCATTTCATATTCCCAATGATCTCAGTTTTCGAGTATCCGCACATTTCTGTAAAAACACTGTTGCAATCTGTAATTATTCTGTCATCACCATATATTCCTGTTGCCGTGCCCCTATTCTCAAAGATACTTCTGAACTTTTCTTCACTCTTCCTAAGTTTTTCTTCTCCCTGCCTGCGATCGGTGATATCCCGGGAAATGCCGTGGATTCCTGTGGCTTTTCCTTTATCATTCCGTATCCATCTGGCATGGTTTTCGACCCAGAGAGTGCTTCCGTCCTTCTTATAGTATTCTGTCAGGAAGACTATTGATTTTATCGGATTCGCCCTTTTCAATCTCTCCCTGATTAATTCCTTCGCGAACAGCTTCCTCATCGTTTTCAGCGATTCGGGTGTTATCATTTCCTCCGGGGATTGCGCCAGACGCTCCTCCTGCGTGAATCCCAGAATACTTTCGACAGAAGGGCTGACATAAGTGGTGCGGAATTTCATGTCTACTGTCCATATGATGTCCGACATATTTTCAGATAGGAACCTGAATTTTGCTTCGCTTTCGCGAAGGGCAGCTTCAGCCTGTTTTCGACTGGTAATATCCTGAAACACGCAATATGTCCGGGCAAAACTTCCATCACGATTGTAACCAATGCAGCCTTCTAAATTTATGTCCAGATAACGGTTATCATTGTGCCTTATCTTGAACTGAACATCATGCACATATCCCCGTTCTTTGAATGCCGGGAAATTCTTTTCGAAATGCGGCTGATAATCCGGATGCAGAAAGTCCGCGAAGTTCTGTCCAATGATTTCTTCCCGCTTATATCCCAGTGTATTCAGCCAGGTTGGATTCACATCGAGAAAACAGCCGTCAGAATCAAGTGACTGATAGGACAGCGGGGCGTTATCATACATTGTGCGGAATTTGCTTTCACTGGCTTTCAGCTCTTCTTCAATATGTTTACGCGTGGTGATATCGGAGAAATTAACGATTACTTCCTCAAGGATACCAGCTTTTGTAAAAACAGGGATTGCATTGACAATTACCCAGGTGATGTAATCTCTGTCATGTCTGATGATACCGAGCAGATAATCAGTTAATGTCTCACCCGATGATATCACTCTATTCACTGGGTAATCATCCATGCTCATTGGCGACAGGTCTTCGTATGCAAATTTCCAGACAGGATCTATTGCCTGTTTTCCTGTCATCTGCTCAGCGGTAAGCCCAAGGATTTTGGTGGCGGCAGGATTACATTGCAGAACGCTTGTGTCGCTGCCATGCACGACTACGCCTACAGGAAGATTGTCAAGCAATCGCTGGAGCTGCTTCGCATCTGATCCTATTGATATGCCCGGATGTTTCATACAGGCCTCCCTGTAAACATTACTATCAATCTGTAAACCAGAAAATGAATATGCTTACCCTTCAGAAGATACACCAGCCCCTACATTCAGGAAGTGAGTGAAAGTTGGGAGCGTTTCGGTGTTCCGCAGATGCATCTGAGCACATCCCAGACTGCCGGAACAGATCCCAGAGAGTTGACGAGCTTGCGCCTGCAGGATAAGCTGTAGTCTAACTCCAAGCGGTGGGCTATATACTCGGGGCATTTACAAAGGAAGCAACATGAATGTATTGACTGCACTTTCGATGATCATCTCACTAGCTGCCTTTAACGGTTCACTTGTCCCTGATATTGGTCCGTCTGGCACTGAGATCAGGACTGCGGGATATCTTCCCCCCATTCCAGACCGCACAGTGCTTTTCGATCAGGCATATGCAGGGATCATGGATAATGCCGGGCAGGGTGATGGTCTGTATCTTCGGGCGGATGATTTCGTCCTTTCAGAAGCAGGATGCATCGAGAGCATTGAATGGTGGAGTATCTTCATCTCCGGTCAGAGCGGCACTTTTCACCTGCGTATTTTCGCTGACAGCAGTGGCCTTCCCGGAACACTTCTCTGGGAAGTGCCTGCAATATCCTCCATCAATACCGACACGGGAGATGATTTCAACGGTTCATATGACATTTACCATTCCGAAGTGAATCTTGACCCGGCGGACTATTTCACGGCTGAGGGAGGGACGACTTACTGGTTCTCCATGTACTACAGCGGTACTGGGTTCTACTGGGGGCTGCTTACCGAGGGAGGTAACATGGCTCTATACTATTATTATGAGAAACCATGGAGCAGCCTGGAGTGGATCGGTATGTTCCGCCTGAGCGGCAGCCATACCGGCGCGATCATGAACGAGACCACCTGGGCGACCATCAAAGCAGGGATATAGATCTTTCATGATGAAAGTCTAACGAGCAGAAAACCGAAATCAGATCCGCACCAATCCTACAAAGCTTTGTAATCTCTTCATTTACAGTTGTCCAGACAGACATCCTCAACTTGACAAGCGTGAACTTCATATCTACTTTCCATGAGCTTTGATGTCTGTCTACCCGGGAAGTTAGGAGCCAGTATATGAGACCAGTACTGAGGCTGCTGAGTGATGAACTTATCGAGAGAATTGTCTCGGAGGCACGGGATATTCTGTGCAAGCTGGGTGTTGAAATACACAATGAAGGTGTTCTTTTAATGCTCGCGCAACACGGCGCCTCGGTTGATATGGGCAGGAAGCATGCCACTTTCACGGATGCGATGATCGACAAGGCCCTTGCGGCCGCGCCGGATACGGTTGAACTCTATGACGTACTCGGCAGGAAGACCCACGAATTGACGGATCACAACGTTTATTTTACTCCCGGGTCCGCTGCGATCAATATCCTTGACTCCAGAAGTGGTGAGATCAGGAAGCCGGTGACCGCTGATTATATCAAGTACGCCAGGCTGGTCAGCAGGCTGGACAATATCGCATCCCAGAGCACAGCATTCATACCGTCGGATGTTCATGAAAGGATCTCGGACAGCTACAGGCTCTATCTGAGTCTGCTCCACTGCGAGAAGCCTGTAGTGACAGGTGCCTTCACGGTTGATGCCTTCAATGTCATGAAGGATCTGCAGCTTGCTGTGAGGGGCTCGTCGGAAGAGCTTCGGAAGAAACCCCTCACGATCTTTTCCTGCTGTCCGACCGCACCGCTGAAATGGAGCGATGTCACATCACAGAATCTGGTCGACTGCGCGAAGGCCTTCATACCCGTTGAGTACATATCGATGCCTCTGTCCGGGTTCATGGCTCCAGTGACACTTGTGGGTTCGATAGTTCAGCATACCGCTGAGACATTGAGCGGAGTGGTACTCAGCCAGCTCACGCAGCCGGGTACTCCGATAATTTACGGAGGTTCTCCCGCGGCGTTCGATATACGCTACGAAACGACGCCCATGGGTGCCGTCGAAACACAGATGATTGACTGCGCCAACAATGAGATAGGCAAGTTCCTGAATCTTCCCACCCAGGCTTACATCTCACTAAGCGATGCCAAACAGCTGGATGCCCAGGCCGGGCTGGAGACCTCCATGGGAGCTACCCTTGCTGCCCTGTCAGGGATAAACAGCATCTCCGGCCCCGGAATGCTGGATTTTGAAAGCTGTCATAGCCTCGAGAAACTTGTTGTGGATAACGAGATCTGCGGGATGACGCTCAGGCTGACCCGCGGAGTGGAGCCAAAAGAGGATTTTCCCTCGATACCGATCTTCGAGGAGCTGCTCAGAGACAAGCATCTTCTCATTGCCGACCATACCAGGAAGTACCTGCGTGAAGAGCATTATTTCCCTGGAGCCGTCATTGACCGGGCGAACAGCGCCAGGTGGATGGAAGAGGGCAGCCTGACAATAGGTGACAGGGCTGAGGCGGAGATCGAGAGGCTGCTCGATTCCTACGAACCGACAGGATTGTCTGAAGGAGTTCTTGCGGATATGACACGTCTGATGAAGAGGGAGGCAGCCAGGTTCGGGATGGATTATCTGCCTCATGAGGATCTATGAGGCAGATAATTGATTTTTCACCCGGAGACATCGTCCTTTCCCGGAGGGAGATACTCCGTAGCCAGGGCGTACCTGACTCAGCGGCTCTCAGCGGTAATTTCGAGAGGATCTTCGATGAGGCGTATCAGCTCTTTCAAGAACTGGCTGAGCCAAGGGGAGTCATTGCGACGATAGATATTCCAGCCTTCGAGGAGGTTCTGCGGGGAGAAGGCAAGGGTCAGAACGCGCGAGGCCCTGGCCGGCAG
>JAOZQW010000151.1 GCA_029932015.1 Candidatus Fermentibacteraceae bacterium | reverse complement strand
CCGCGATGATGTTGTCGTCTCCGTAGATAAGGACGAACTCGACACCTTCGTCGATACAGTCGGTCAGGAAAGCTCTTATCTCCTGCGCCAGATCGTAGAAGCTGTAATTGGCCTCGATGTAGGATGTAGTGTAGACATTCGTCGGGACACCCTTGAGAGACTTCCAGTTGGCGAGTTCCTGAGCCTGGGTCTGGTAGGCAGGAGTGGCGATTATGACGTACTCCCCATAGGTGAGATCCCGGGATGGGATGATGGTGGCTCCGGAGGCTGATACGTTCTCCGGGTTGACGACTGAAGCGGCCACAATCTCCATGGCGCGGGTCTCGCTCTGGAGGCTCCTGCGCAAGATGGTAGATGCTTCTGAAGAATATTCGTAAGTCACATTGACCGTAAGAGAGGAAAGCACTTCGAGTTCCCTTGATGCCGGGTTCCAGCGCACCGGGTTAACATCGGCATAGGCAACAGGAATACCCGAAATAACGCTCGAGCCGCGGAAATCGATAGCAGTCCGCGGGAAGGGCTGGGAAGAGGAATAGATGGCTTCGTCCGGCTCTACAGGGTAGACTGGTTCATCTACTGAAAGCGGAACAGCCGGTCCAGCCGGCATTACTGTGCAGAGAGCCCGAAGCTTCGTGTAGGATGCTTCAACAATCTCAATACCGGTTGCCGCGCAGCCTGTCGGAAGAGCGAATCTGGCTGTCATCACCGGAAGACTGGGAGCACCTATCGAGGTGGAGAGACGCATTCCCTCTCCGGTAACTCTCGTGTAGGGTCCAACCTCCTCCATTGTGATGGCGGTTGGGTCGATCGGGACAGTTGTGGTCAGCTCACCGGCGTAGCCCGTAAGCGCGGAGACCAGAAGAACGATAATGGCAAGGGACTTCATTCTTCTTCCTTTCAGCTCAGTGTTACTTCCTGAGGTGTCTGTTCTCTTATTGATCGATAATGAGTTAATGCACTCAGAACATCATCTCTGGTCAGAACTGGCTCTATCTATATGACAAAAACCGCGAACACGGAAAGCAATCCCTCCCGCTCCACGGTTATCTGTTCCCCAGAATACCGGCTTCCATGATCTGTGCAACCGGTACTGCAAAGGAGATACTATCAATGCAGCGGGATGTCCATAGTACAGAATCGGGGGATGCCACTCCGATAGTAACTGAATCATCTGCCGCATCGGAAAGGAAGATCAGATAATCTATCCCAAAATATTCCGACGCCATAATTGCTCCCTGTTCAGGGGAGACCGGACCAAGATCGAGCGGGTCACCGAAAACCGGGAATCCATTCGGCGCGGCAGTAGAAACGGCCTCCATCAAACGGGCCGCTGATGAAACCCTGTCCTGACTCTCGAACACCGCGACCCCGAGTACGGCAGCTTCGGACTGATCAGGGAATGCGGCTGACCAGTCGACTCCAGTGTCGGTGCTGGTCTGTTCCTGAACCATGAGTTCATCCTCGGAAACAGAACCCTCCGCCTCCTCAGAACTGCTGAGAACGTCAAGGAGAAGAAGACCTCCGACAACTGCTGCCAATCCGATGGTGATGTAGGTCATGGTGTCCCCGCCACCATCATCCGCTTCACCCCCGCCGCCACCTCCGGCGGCCATGACAGCACTGGAACTCATAAGGATCAGGGCAAGTACAACCGATGCTGTCCTGCAGGGCCTGTTCATGCTAGCCCGTCCTTCCGGGTTAATCTTCGTCGGACTGAACCTCCGCCATGACCTTTTCCTGGACTTCCCTGGGAACCGGCTCATAGCCCTCGAAGCTCTGTGTGAAGCTGCCTCTGGCCTGGGAGAGTGACTTTAAAGTACTTGAATACCCGAAGAGCTCCACCTCGGGAACGGTGGCCTTGATGACCTGGAAGGCTCCTGCGGACTCGATGCCCTGGATCTTGCCTCTGCGTGTGTTCAGGTCACCCATAACATCACCGAGGAAGTCCTCCGGTACGGTGACTTCCAGATGCATTACAGGCTCGAGAAGACTTGGTCCGGCGTTCATCATCACTTCCTTGAAACACTTCCTGGCGGCAAGCTTAAATGCCATATCCGAGGAGTCCACAGGGTGGTAGGAGCCGTCATAGACAACGGCTTTCACATCCACGACCGTGCTCTTCGCGATGGGGCCATCTGAAAGGGATTCGCGAACACCTTTCTCAACAGCCTGTATGAACTTCGTGGGAATATTGCCGCCCACGACTTTGCTCTCGAACACGAAACCCTCACCACGTGGAAGTGGTTCCAATCGGAGGAAGACATGACCATACTGGCCGCGGCCTCCGGTCTGCTTTTTGTGCTTGTAGGAGCCCTCTGCCTTCCTGCTGATGGTCTCATGATAGTCGATCCTGGGCTTGAAGGTCTCGGTCTCCACACCGGTCATGTCCTTGAGTCTGCTGAGCATGACCTTCATGTGAAGCTCACCCATAGAGGAGATTGTAGTCTGGCCGATAGCGGCCTCGTTCCTGAGGATGAACGTTGGGTCCTGAGAGGAGAGCCTCGATAGGCCTGAGCCCATCTTGTCCTCCTCGCCTCTCTTTGCGGGTGCAATTGCCACTCTGTAGACCGGCTCAGGGAACTTGATGGGATCAAGTATCATATTTGATCCCTTGCCTGCAAGCGTATCATTGGTCGTTGTTCCCTTGAGCTTAGCTACTGCCGCGATATCCCCTGTAACAAGTCTAGTTGCATCGCTCCTCTTTGCTCCATCGATGAAATAGTAGTTGCCCATGCGCTCTGAAGAGTTGCGATTGGTGTTTGTCACATCTGTCGTTCCCTCGATGGTGCCGCTGACGACTCTGATGAAGACGATCTCGCCCATGTGGGTATCGACCTTGGTGCTGAATGTCCTTGCTACGAAAGGAGCATCGGCTTTCGGAGCAATCTCCGAATTGCCATCGGCGCTCTTGAGAACCGGCCCCTCGAGAGGAGATGGCATCAGTGCAGTGATCGCATCGAGCAGGAATTGCTGTCCGACGGGAGGTATCCCCATACCTGCGAAGAGAGGGAATATCGTCCTGTCGTGGACAGCCTTCCGGAGTCCCATATCGAGTTCCTCAGGGGTCAGCGTCTCGTTCTCGAAATAGATGTCCATCAGCTTATCGTCAGCTTCTGCCGCCGCCTCGATCAGCTGCATCTTCATCAGTTCAAGAGTATCGGAAGCCGAATCAGGAACGGGAATATCCTTGCCGTTCGCATCGATTGCCTTGCCCGTCAGGACATTCACAAGTCCAATCAGGGTTTCGCTCTCAATTACAGGGAAGACAACAGGCAGTATTTTCCTGCTCAGGTTTGCTCTGGCATTATCCACCACACGGCTGAAGTCGGCAGTGTCCCTGTCGATCCGGTTGACCCAGACCATTAGCGGTTTGTCCATGGCAGCCGTGAAGTTCCATGTTTTTAGAGAACCGACCTCGACACCATCTGAGCCGTCAAGGACCAGGATCACTCCATCGGAGACCGATACTGCTCCAATGGTCTCACCATAGAAGTCAGCGAGTCCCGGAGTATCGATAATGTTTAACTTGCAGCCCTTCCAGTCCACAATGCCGATCGAGGAGGAGAGACTGTGCTTGCGCTCCCTGCTCTCGTCGGTATGGTCGAAATGACTTGTTCCGGCATCCACGCTGCCCAGCCGCTCGACGCCATTCGCAGAGAAAGCGAGCGCATCGCAGAGGCTGGTTTTGCCAACAGATCCATGTCCGATGACGGATACCGTCCTGAGCTTGTCCGGTGTATAATCTTTCAAGTGTCGCTCCTGTTTCCGGTCTGTTCTCACAGAGCTGAGTTAGAGGTAGGTGAGCATAAAATGAGAACGTATTACTTACGCAGTTACTCCTCTTCTGTCAACTCTCCAGCTGCATCCCCAGACGGACTAGCTGGAGTCTGTAGATTCTTATGAGTACCGCAAGACTCTTCCTCCTGCTTATCGGTGTCGGTTTTCTCTGGTTCATAGTCCGGCAGGTGATAAGGCACTGGCTCGGAGGCCCTGACAGGAAGGAGCTTCTCGATGCAATTGACAGGGAGGACAAGCTCATCGAAAGGGAGGTCGGCGGAGAGGTTCCCGCCTGTCCCCTCTGTGGAGCGGTAACCAAGCTCTATTCCTATCCGCATATTAAGGTCTGGAGATGTACGAACTACCCCGTCTGCAGGGGCTTCACCAAGGCGAAGAAGCCGACGAGGATGAAGTTCGCTACGGAGTGGGACAGGAGGAAAGGGCGGAAGGGCTGAACAGCCGGTCTCTTGGCCCATACCCTCAGTGGTTTTAGATTGACCTCTCCGCAATTACCTCATTAGCGAATATCCAGGGAGGACAAGTGGCTTTCCAGAACAGAAGGATACGGAACCATCCAATTCTCGAGGAGAGAGAGACAGCAACTGTCTCATTCTCTTTCAACGGTGAACCTGCTGAGGGACTGGAGGGAGAGGCTGTGTCCTCCGCTGTATTCGCCCTGGGTGTTCACGTATTCGGTCATCATTACAGAGATGACAGTCCGCAGGGGATGTTCTGCGCAAATGGCCAGTGCTCTCAATGTACCCTCCTGATAGACGGGATTCCGCTGAAGAGCTGCATAGTACCGCTCAGGGCAGGCATGCAGGTCTGCTCGATGGAAGGTCTGCCCTTTCTCGAGGACCTTCCTGGTCCAGGTGTCTCGAAGCCTGAGGAACTGGATATACCGGCACTCATCCTGGGAGCTGGTCCATCCGGCCTGGCTGCTGCGGTTGAACTCGGCAGAGCCGGTATCGAAACGATACTGGTTGATGATAAGGACCGGGCCGGCGGCAAGCTGGTCCTTCAAACACATAAATTCTTCGGCTCAGTCGAGGACTGCAATGCGGGAACCAGGGGTATCCGATTAGCTTCGATGCTGGCGGAGGAAGCTGCCGACTGCCCCTCAGTCGAAGTCTGGCTCGAGAGTGTTGTACTCGGAGTCTATAAAGACGGCACTGTGGGGATACGAAGACCGGATGGATTCGCAATTGTCAGGCCTCGCAGCCTGCTTGTCGCTACAGGTGCCCGTGAGAAGTCTATTCCATTTCCGGGCTGTACTCTCCCCGGGGTCTATGGTGCTGGAGCCTTCCAGACGCTTGTGAACCGGGATCTGGTCAGCTGTGCGGAGCGGATATTTGTCCTTGGTGGTGGAAATGTGGGGCTGATAGCCGCGTATCATGCCCTCCAGGCTGGGATGACAGTCGTTGGGCTGGCCGAAGCGATGTCTGTCTGCGGCGGATACAATGTCCATACCGATAAAATAGCCAGACTCGGAGTACCGGTACTTACGCGTCATACGATCCTTGCTGCTCATGGTGGGGAGCACCTCGAGGCGGTCACCACAGTCGAGGTCGATGATCGATTCAGACCGCTGAACGGCACCGAGAAGACCTGGGCGGTCGATACTCTACTCGTAGCAGTCGGACTCGATCCAGTGGATGAGTTCCATACAAAGGCTCTGGAGTTCGGCATTCCATCACATACTGCGGGAGATGCAGAGGAGATCGCCGAGGCCAGCGCGGCCATGTTCACTGGACGGATCAAGGGACTCGAAATGATCGCAGAACTGACCGGAGTAGATCCTCCACGGATGGAGGAACTCCAGGAGAAGGCTGAGGTTCTCAAGAGTCCGGGAGGGAAGGTTTTTCCCTATGAGCCGCCATCAATACGGGATGGTGTTTTCCCGGTTCTTCACTGTACCCAGGAGATTCCATGTAATCCATGCATGACAATCTGCCCGAAAGATCTGATAGGAACAGAGGGGCATTCCATTATGGGTATCCCCGAGTTCCACGGGGACTGTATAGGCTGCCGCCTGTGCGTGGCCATCTGTCCTGGACTCGCAGTAACACTTGTCGATTTCCGGAATTCCTCCGAAAGACA
>JAOZQW010000150.1 GCA_029932015.1 Candidatus Fermentibacteraceae bacterium | reverse complement strand
CCGTTGGCCAATCTGTCGATATCCGAAGAGAGGAGCAGCTTCTCGTGTGCGATCTGATTAAAAGCCCCGTGGCCGATATAGAGAAGAGTGCCGAAACCCTCGGCAAACAGCTCGATAAAATCCTCTTGAGCCTGTGGCTTGTCCGGGTGCGGACCACCAGGTGATGGCGAACCGGGCCATGGGTACTCGATCAGGTAGAACTTCTCCCTGTCAGTCCACCTGGGAAGTACTTCCTCAGCAATAGACTCGCAGTCATTAGTATGAGCGGTCTCGTTCCAGGAGCTGCCCTGTCCCCATTCGTCGTCTGCCACTACCAGCGCCCTGTTCCTCCAGGTACCATCGGTGCTCCCTGATGCATATGCCAGGACTTTGGCGATGACCGTGCCCAGCTCGGAGGTGTTATCGACCGGTAGTCTTGAGATCGGGATCTCAGGGAGACTGGCATCCTCATGAACCATTACGTAGATGTCTTCAACACAGTCCGCATGAGCTGTCCCGAGTCTGATCCAGACTGGGATCATCGAGGGCTCAACGGTAGAAAATCCAAGTGGATCGTAATGACCATCGCCGACCAGGATGAGTCCCTCCAGCCCGGGATCCCATGAATCCATTGCCCAGCGAACGGCAGACCTGATAGCTCCGGGGTCGGTCACTCCCTGACCGAATTCGTCGTAGATCTCCCTGGTTGTGGCAACTACAGGTTCAAGCCCCATCCCTGAGGCAAGGGCTGACAGTGACCAGACATCGTCAAGCATCGAACCCGGCACCACCAGGAGCCGATCCCCGCGGCTGACCGTTCCTGTGAGCCTTCCGGGATTGGCAGGAGTAATGGAATCAGGTGACATCCACTGCCCATCGTCCACGACTATCAGAACACTTGAGCTGTCCACTTCGTATGAGAATGAGAGAGTGCTCCCTGAATGGTCCATGTCTGTCAGCTCGACAGGATCACAGAATTCAGAGAGGTCGAACACAGAGACGGATGATCCGGTGCCGGGGACGCTGAACAGGAATTTGCCATACCGGTCAAGCGTAGGAAAGAGCTGCTCACCGGTCAGACTGCCGAAACCGCCGCTGTACTCCACCCAGACATAGACCAGACCCATCTCTACGTCACCGTATCCATCCGAGTGAACTATCTCAAGCGTGTTGGAGGAGGATAACGTGATCCCCTCTACCTCGATGAACCTCTCACCGGAACCAGACCACGTATCGGAATCCACCTCGGTGCCGTTGAGACGGAGATCAACCGTATGACTGGATGAGTTATCCATCGTCAGCCCAATGCGGAGGTTTCCCTTTGTACTGGAACCGGGAATCTGAAAATTCAGGGAAGCCGCATCTCCGACCGCGTACATCTCCCATAGCCAGCCGGTGGATCTCTCGTACTGCGGCTGCCAGATGTGCTGCTGTCGGAGCCACAGGTTGGCCCGGATGGTGTCGCCCCATTCCGGAGAGCTGTCAGGAGTACCTGAGACCTGCCCCATCCGGGCTCCATCCCCGGCACCCCATGTGAGCCAGTAAACATTGTGTGTCGCGTATCTGTGCTGAATCCTCTCCAGCGCGGCAGGATCTTCGGAAAGCGACCAGCGATCAAGGCTCCTGCCAATAAACCGCACCCTATCCTCCGGGTCGAAGAAACCGTCACTGTCCTCGTCATCCACGATGAAAGCGACTTCTGTCAGCTGGTGCTCGGTCTCCGGTGACTCGTCAAACATCGTCCCGGGACCGGTATAGAGTTTCAGAGAAGCGCAGGGGGAGCCGATGATCTCGCACCCTCTGCTCTCAAGTGCGGAACCGGTCAGTGAATAGGCACCCGTCTCGTCGATCGAGAGTCTGGCCCATGGACTGCCCCAGAAGATATCCTGTGACCTTGATGCTGTCTCCAGCGGCCAGCAGAGCGTACCCGGGGGCGCGAGCATAGCAGGCAGCACTGTATCTTCCACCGGCACGCCGCCAGGAGCAGGGTCCCAACTCAGATTCACGTCCACGGAGGATGCATACATCGATGCATCCCTGCCTGCGACAGGATAGACACTGATAATGGCAAATACGCATCCTGCAAGAGGCACGACACCGCTCAGTTCGCAGTGGACCATCGGCGGAGGAAGCGGTGCAGCAGCTATTTCAGTGATTGCCAGCCCCTCCCCTGTAACAATTGGCGCTCTCGCCTGCTCGCCCGAAAATCCGGTGGGGGTCATGCTGGAAGCGGTATATTCCAGGATCGGGTCCGAGCCTGGCGGGACAGGGACGAGTATCGTACGAACAGGACGCAGGGGTTCACCCGGTACGGTCCTGACTGAAGCTCCTTCGAACACAAGACTGAAGCCGTCTGCGCACTCTGTTATCGATGGATCCGTGAATTCGATCCTTGTACTGAAGCTGTCCGTGGTCTCCGGTGCGTTGAAAGGCGCGAACTGGGCGATGCCGAATGCAAGCAGTAGCAGAGGTGTTATCATGATCTCAACCTCTCGATCAGATCGGGAAGGGCTACACCAGCTCCGCTCCTGATGCAGATAACGTTGGACAGCATTGCCAGAGGAGTCTCCTCGGGATTGATCTCGATAACACGGGCTCCGGCATCGAGAGCGAGTATCGGAAGGGCGGCAGCGGGATATACGACCATGGAAGTCCCCACTACCAGCATCGCCTCACACGAGGATGCCAGATCCAGAGATCTTCTAAGCGCATCCTCAGGCAGGGCTTCACCAAAAAGAACGACATCGGGTCTGAGCACGGCTCCGCAGCTGCATACGGGCGGCAGTTCTTTCAGGACGGAAGCCGTCAATGTTACAGGTGATGCGCCACAGCGATCTATGCATGATGCGGTTCTGAGGTTTCCATGAAGCTCGATGACATCGGTAAGGCCGGCTTTCTGATGCAGACCGTCAACATTCTGCGTGACGACAGTCAGACATCCAAGTCGATCCTGGAGTTCTACGAGAGCTGTGTAGCCCTCATGCGGCTCTATCTCATCCGAGGTGATAAGCCGCTCTCGATACCATTCCCATACGAGTTTCGGATCCCTGCGGATCGCCTCCGGCGTTGCCAGGTCCTCTGCCCTGTGCTCCCTCCAATGCCCATTTTCACTTCGAAAAGTCCGGACGCCGCTCTCGCTTGACATGCCTGCTCCGGTTGAGACCAGAACACTCTGAACATCACTGAGGACCTCAACCGCAGTCTTCATGTTCTCCTCGTGGTCCGGCATACCCTTCATTCCATCTCCCTGATCACTGCAAGAATTTCAGTGACCTCGGTGGAGGAGCCTCCAGAACCGGTAAATACTATCCTGTATATGTAGCTCCCCGAAGCCAGTTCATCCCCATCGGCGTCCCTGCCATCCCAGATCACCTGGTTGTAGCCTTCGCTGCAGGAGAGTGTCGATGTCCAGACCGGCCTTCCTGCTACCGTAAGAACAGTGACTTGAGCAGTGCCCGGACTGGCAGTTCTGAAGCTGAAGCATCGCGTGCCGCTCCCAGGGTTGGGATAGACCAGAACAGAGGAAAGCGGTTCCAGTGAAGATGCGACCACACTGAAGTTCAGCGTGTCCCGCGAAGTATTTCCCATACCATCCCAGATTGCGAGAATTATGGTGTGCATACCCTCGGCAAGTTCAGGCAATATGTAGTCGAGTTCTCCGCTCGTGTGGCTGTCGGGCAGATAACTGAAGAACCTGCTGATGTCGAATCCCTGCGAATCAAGGCTCATCAGTATGGACCTGCCTGCTCCACCCCCCATCGTATTTATGCCGCTATCGTCCGAGGCTGAGGCCCTGAAAACAATGGTTCCGCTGACCTCGGGGGATTCCCTGTCTCTGTATCCGGCGATCCATGTTTCGAGCTCAGGCGGAATGGTGTCAACCGGATAACCTCCGCGGTCGACAAGGGATACCCATTCATCATATGCGGACTCGGTGGGCCATGATGACAGTCCGACCCCGCTGCATCGGGAGAAAGAGCCAGTGTCTGCCGGGAGCGGGACGAAGAAGTCAGCCTTGAACGCACCATCCGTCTCCGTGATGAAGCCCCTGTAGATGCTTGAACCGTAGTGCAGGTAGTCAATGATCCGGCCGCCAAGACAGTTGTACTGCATCCAGCGACCGCTTTCAGTGACGTTGACGAATGAACTGGTGCCGTGGGGAAAGGAGAGCTCCATCCCATTCATTCTGCCCCTGAAGAGCGTATCACCATCTACATTCAGGGTACATCCGGAATTGTCCGGATAGACAGGGCGGACACCGCCATCACCAAGTACGATATTGTATGCGCTGAACTCGTATATGCCGAGATTGTCCATCTTGGCCAGCCAGAGCGCTGTAGCAATATCCGGAGCAGACGAGCCGAAGAGTCGAGTGAAATAGCTGTTGTACAGGAGCGTGTTCTGAACGCAGTATGTCCCTCTTGTGGCAGCAATTGTGGAGATAGCGCCGGAGCCGGGGTGAAGTGAGAACTCCTCCGCCATCGAATTGGCGGAGATCATGTCGAAGTGACCAACATCACAGCTTGCGAATATCATCACTGGCTGCCTGCCCTCGTTCCCAATGCGGAGCACATCGCTGGATACCAGCAGCTTCTCATGGGCTATCTGGTCGTATGAGCCGTGCCCAAAGAAGATCATGTTGGCGCAGCCCTGAGTGAGTTCCTCTACGAGATCCTCCCTGGCCTGTGGTTTCTGAGGGTGCTCCCCTCCCGGCGAAGTGCCCGGGGGCCAGGGGTAATCTATCAGGTAGAATTTTATCCTGTCCAGACTCCTGGGGAGCGTTGTGTCAGCCAGCAGTTCGCACGCTGTCGTGTGATAAGACTCGTTGGTGCTGGCTCCCCAATCGTCGTCTGCTGTGAGGATGATCCGGTTGGTCCACTGACCAGAGGGAACGCTGTTCTCATAGGACAGTATCTTGGCCAGATATGATGAGAGTTCCGCATTGCTGGAAGCGGGTATCCTGGATATGGGAGCTTCGGGATATACTCCATCCTCATGGGCGATCACATAGTAATCTTCCCTGTTCCTCCCGTCATTATCGTAACCAAGCTTCAGGAAGACGGGGATCAGTGTCCTTCTCGAGGTTACATGAAGAAGCGGATCGTAAGTGCCGTCACCAACGAGCAGAACCATCCGTGCAGGATCTGTCCAGTGATCCTGTGTATATCTGAAGAAGGAGCGTATCGCACCGGGATCCCTTACGCCCTGCCCGAATTCCTGATAGATCTCACTGGCTGTGACTGTTACAGTGCTCAAACCCCTCTGCCCGTAGATGACCTCCAGGGGCATCGCCTCCTGCAGCAGTTCATCCGCTACGATTATGGCGACATCGCCTTCCATACCGGTGCCTATAATTCTGCCGGGTGATGCTGTGACTATCGAATCAGGAGCCTTCGGAGAAGCGCTGCCCTGCAGCCATAGCACAGTCCCTGCTGAAATATCAAGAGAGGTGGAGAGATCACTGCCGGACAGAGTTCCGGAGAACCTTTGAACATTGAAGGGATCCGTGACATCCAGCAGAGCTTCCTCAGATACTGCCCCACCGACCTGGAGTGTATACCTGCTTGCCTCATGTGTAAAGGAGAGCGGTCTGTCCGCCGCATATGACAACTGCCTCGGATATGAAGCACAGAGGGAGTTGATATAGACACTGCCGGGATCGTCGGAAGTAGTGATCTTGAGAAGGTTCATCGATGTCTTGAAATCCAGCTCCTCCAGGAGAATATCGATGGTTGTACTGCCGCTCCAGATAGTATCGGATATGAGCTCGTTGTTCAGATGAAACTGGGTACGGTGATCGCCGGAAGTGGGCGATGCAAGGGAGATAAGCAGATCACCGGTGCCGTCCAGTGAAGGAGTGGAGAAGTAGAAGTAGCCCGGAATGTTCTCAAAGAGCATCGACCATACCCACCCG
>JAOZQW010000149.1 GCA_029932015.1 Candidatus Fermentibacteraceae bacterium | reverse complement strand
TTCCTTCAGGATATGAGAGCGTTATCTCCAGCATCTCTGCGTACAGGAGTTCTCCCCCTTCTCCTGTGATCACCGGATGAAGTTCAAGGATGGCAACGCCTGCGCGTCTGAAGGATCCTGAATGCGAAATGCGCCCCCATTCGACAGGAAGTTCGGAAAGATCAGCAGTAAAGAAAGAATCAATACCCGCGGACGTAACTGTTACCGCTCCAACCCGTCCATGTCCAAGGGCATGAATACCTCGCGGCACAACCGTGAGCGTCGGCTCAGATCCGGACGGGATCGGGAAATAAAAGGACCTGGAGGGAAGGAGGATCTGACCCTCGGTTCCGGCATATCCGCAGCCGCTTATCGTGAATCCGGCAAGTCCATCGGGCAGCTCGAGATCCTGGGGTGAGGGGCAGTTCCAGACCATTGAAGCGGTCTCTCCGGTCAGACTGAGATCGGAGATCTCCGAGACCGGAGCAATTGTTGCATTCCCGGGAAGCAGAGCTACAGCAGAAAGCAGTACGATCGAGATCATATTATAGCTCCGACAGTTCGAGCATAGGTGAATCCCCATCCTCTTCGCCAGGTAGTTTCTCATCCTCGGGGATCATCTCGGAACGGATACGCTCCTCCTCAGAATCAAGGATCCTGCCCTGTGAATCGAGAAAAGACTTGATCTGGGTCAAGACTGAAAGTCTGCGGTCCTGGAGTTCACGGATGGTTTCAGTAAGAACCTGCACCCTGGTCCTGGCCTCTGATAAGAGATTAGAGGCCTTGAGTTCCGCATCCATGATGATCAGTTCGGCTTCATGTCCGGCGTCCTCACGAGCTCTGGCGGCGCTCTGCTGCTGCTGAACAAGAACGTCCCTGACAGCTCCCTCCATTCGATCAAAATCGGAAGCCCTTGCACGGAGGACAGATAGTTCCTTATCTGCCTGATCCAGCTTGTCCCCTTGCTCCTCCCAAGCAGCAGCGACCATCTCCAGGAAGGCTTCTACCTCCTGAGGATCGTAACCTCGCATAGCTTTCCGGAACTGCTGTCTTCTGATATCAAGTGGCGTGATTCTCAAGGACTTCTCCGATCACTGCCGAATGCTGGTTTACGTTTGCTCCAGAACGACACAATAGTTCTTCTGAATAATATCCATGCCATTGTGCAAGTCAATTCTCTCCTATCGGTCAGGAAGACCGACGTTTTCTCTTCTTAGTATGATTCAGCGATTCCTTACGCCGAACAGGTACCGGCCAAGTCTGACAGTTGTTGCACCTTCTATCACTGCCAGTTGAAAATCATCGCTCATCCCCATTGACAACTCATGCAGCGGTAGTCCGGATGACCTGGAGACGGTATCCCTGAGCTCCCTGAGCAGCGCGAAAGCCCTTCTGACAATGGCCGTCTCAGAGACCAGGGGTCCCACTGTAAGAAAACCTGAAACATCGAGGCCCAGTTCCCTGAGTATACCAACGATCTCTTCCAGAAGACCCGGTTCTGGAGCAAATCCATACTTCGTCCCCTCGCCGGATGTGTTGACCTCGAGCAGAATCTCAGGAGCAGGTTTTCCCTGCTGCACAGTTCTTCGCGCTATCTCTTCCGCAATTATAAGCCTGTCAACTGAATCTATCGCATGGAAATCACGAATTGCCTGTCTTACTTCTCCTGTGTGCAGGGGGCCAATCATGTGAAACTCGGCTGAATCCCGTCCAACCGCCTTGATCTTCCTTCCTCCCTCGCTGACCCTGTTCTCGCCGATCAGCTTAGCACCGGCGTCAAGCACTGCCTGCACGACTTCAGGAGGGTGGGTTTTGGTTACTGCCATTATCCGCACTTCCCTCTCGGGCTGACCGCAGATATAAAGTGCTTCCAGAATGGTCTCACGGGCTCTGGCAAGATTCTCTTTGATAAGGGCAATCTGAATCATGGGTACCTCCATATAAGTGATAATATATGCCCAGAAATCCCATGAGCGTTCCAGCACCGCAATGTTGTCCCGCACTATCGAGTGGAGTATAATCGCAAAGGATTTGCGTTAACGAAAAATGCAGGTAGTATGATGCACATTCGTGAAGAAGAACTCTTCGGAGAACTCAGGGCTTCGGGCCTCAGGATGACCGGTTTCCGTACACAGGTCGTCAGAATGTTCCTTCATGGGGGCTGTGGTCTCTCGGCAAGGCAGGTTCGGGAAAGAGTGCGGTTGAAAAGACCGCATATCTCAACTGTCCACAGATGTCTCGTCTCTCTTGAAATGATCGGCTTTCTAAGGAAGTACAGATCCTCAGGCGGAATCCTGAGATATCGTTGCTCCAGAAAGTACTACCCGGATCATGCTCACTTCAAATGCGACCTGTGCGGCTCCATGACACCAGTGCAGCTATGTCTTCCGGAAGCGATCATCAGCGGTCTGCAGGATCAGAACGGTTTCAGGATAGATGGTGCGGATATTACACTGGAGGGAATATGCAAGAGCTGCTCGAAAAACACATGAGAGCATGGGGCCTCCATGCAGTGGCGGTCGCTGTGTTCATCATAATCTCCTGCGGCGGAGACAGAGCGAGCACCAGCTCGACAGGAGCAGCTGCTCCGCTGGTGGCTGTGAGTATTCTACCGCAGAAAGAATTCGTCGAGAGGATAGCCGGAGACAGGTTCGAGGTAATCGTCCTGATACCTCCCGGCGCCACTCCCGCAACATACGAACCTGCCCCATCTGATATGGCTGCAATGAGCGAAGCAGTGGTCTGGTTCACTATTGGAGTACCTTTCGAGACCGCATGGATCCCAAGATTCCTAGCCGTGAATGCTGACCTCGATACAGTGAACACTGCCGCCGGCATCAACAGGCTGCCTATCGTTCGGCACAGCCGCCAGCAGGAGCACGGCAGCGACGGACATACCGGACATGACAGCACGGATGACTCGCTTGATCCGCATATCTGGCTCTCCCCGGAACTCGTTCGCACACAGGCCGCAACCATCACAGGAACGCTATCCGAGCTCGATCCTGAAAACGCTGATATCTACGCGGGTAACCTTTCAGTTTTTGAAGAGGATATAGACTCGATTCAGATCTCCCTGCACGCGATGCTGGACCCGCTGGAGGGGAGTTCCTTCATTGTATTCCATCCCTCATGGGGCTATTTTGCCGATGAGTTCGGACTCCTCCAGGTTGCTATAGAGGAGGCCGGGAACCAACCATCACCCGACCAACTCGCAAGACTCGTCTCACTCGCGGAGGAGCGCAGCATTCGAGTGATCTTTATCTCACCGCAGTTCAGTGCCTCCTCTGCGGGAGTGCTGGCAGCAGAGATAGATGGCGGAACGCTCCAGATCGATCCACTCGGCAGCGACTGGGAGGATTGCCTTCTGACGGCAGCCAGGAGCATAGCCTCCGCTATGGAAGGAACGGAATGATCCTGCCGGTGAAGATCTCCGGACTCTCTGCCGGTTACAGGCCGGGTCATCCGGTTCTCAAGGATATCGACCTCGAAATCATGCCGGGCGATTTCCTTGCACTGATAGGACCGAATGGAGGTGGAAAGACCACTCTCCTGAAAGTCATACTGGGTCTTATCCGGCCAATGTCAGGTACTGTCAGAGTATTCGGGAGATCTCCGGGGGATGAGACAGGCAGGATCGGATACGTTCCGCAGATGATCCCGGGGGCTACTTTCCCCGTAACGGTCATGGAAGTCGCTCTCATGGGCAGACTTGGGCTGAGAGGAATGTGGAGGAGATATACTCCGGCAGACCGGCTGGCAGCTATCCATAATCTGCATTTGCTGGGGGTCGCCGATCTCGCAGCTGAGCCGATGGATAACCTGTCGGGAGGACAGCGTCAGAGGGTACTCATTGCCAGGGCGCTGGCTGGAGAGCCGGATCTCCTCCTTCTGGACGAACCTGCGGCAAGTGTCGATCAGAAGACCCAGGAAAGCTTTTTCAACCTTTTGGCTCTGCTCAATAAAAAACTCACAATAGTCCTCGTCACGCACGATGTGGGCGCTGTTTCCTCATACGTAAGGACGATAGCCTGCATAAACAGAGTACTCGTGAGCCACGGTGAGACTCTCCCCGCAGAAGCTGTGGCCAGGGCGTACGGGTGCCCCTTCGAGCTGGTGACGCATGGTGTACCGCACAGAGTGATCGGCAGCGCCGAAGGCAGCGGAGATTCCGGGGGTGAACCATGATCGAAGCACTCTCTTATGCATGGATGCAGAATGCCGTGGTCGCCTCGATCCTGAGCGCCATTGCCTGCGGTGTCATTGGCACACTGGTGGTCGTGAACAGGATGTCCACCCTGACCGGAGCAGTCGCACATGCTTCCTTCGGTGGTCTCGGACTGGCATATCTGCTGGGAATGCCGCCAATGGCCGGAGCGGTATTGGTGAGCATGGGAACAGCCCTGGGAGTAGGAGCCATATCATCAGGAACCAGACGAGAATATCCTGACACGGCAATGGCTGCTTTCTGGGCTACCGGAATGGCGGCAGGACTCATCTTCGTAAGGCTTAGGGGAGGTTATGCGCCGGATCTTATGAGCTGGCTCTTCGGCAGCCTTCTCACTGTTTCCAGAACAGATCTAGTACTGGCTGGATCGCTGGACCTCCTGGTACTTCTTCTTGTCGGCGGTCTCTTCAAGGAGCTGACAGCAGTTTCATATGACAGCGAGTTCAGTCGCATCAGAGGTGTGCGCACAGCACTGATAAGAAGTGTGTTCCTGGCTCTGACTGCGCTCGTGATAGTGATGCTCATGAAGATATCCGGTCTTATTATGGTCATGGCGCTTATGACCATTCCGGCAGCAGTAGCAAGGATGTTCACAAAGGGTCTGCGAAGAATGATGATCCTGTCATCCATCCTCGCACTTGCACTGAGTCTCGGAGGACTTGCGCTTGCATATGTGCTGGACCTTCCTCCCGGCGCGGTGATCATACTGCTGGCGGGAGCACTCTACTTCATTTCACACATAGTTAAAAACTGAGGCCGGGCCTCATTTCTTCGATTATTGAAGAATTGAGGCCCGGCCTGAGAGTTTGGCGGATTATCTGAGTGTATCAACTATAAGCATTTGAAGCAATCGAAGGCATTTGAAAATAAGTTAGAGCCAGTAATCCCTGTCGAGAGATCGGTACTGAACGGCTTCTGCTACATGCTCCTCACTGATGGAACCTGCCCCGGCAAGGTCGGCCACGGTTCTGGAGACCTTGATTATTCTATCGTATGCTCTTGCCGAAAGACTGCAGCTCTCCATAGCGCTCTTCAGGAGCGATGCGGCCGCAGTATCCAGCGGGCAGAGCCTGCGCACCATTGAGGATGACATCCCCGAGTTGCTGAACAGTCCGGGTGATTTCGCGAATCTGACAGCCTGTCTCTCCCTTGCTGCGATGACTCTATCTCTAATTACCCGCGAGGGGTCTCCCGTCGGAAGCTCGCTGGCCAGTTCTCCGTACTTCACAGGAGCGACATCCACATGAATGTCTATTCTGTCCAGCAGTGGACCGGATATGCGATGCAGATACCTCTGTATCTGTGGACCCGTACAGGCGCATGAGCGAGCTGGATCCGTGAAGAAGCCGCATGGACAGGGGTTCATGGCGGCAGCGAGTGTGAATCTAGCCGGGAACGTCATGCTTGAAGTAGCCCTGGTTATGGTGACAGAACCATCTTCCAGCGGTTGCCTGAGGACCTCGAGCACATTCCTTCGGAACTCGGGCAGTTCGTCAAGAAACAGTACACCATTGTGGGCAAGACTGACCTCTCCCGGTGATGGTACGGAACCTCCTCCGATCAGTCCCGCATCTGAAACCGTATGATGCGGTGCCCTGAAAGGTCTGGTCTGGGTTAGCATTCCATCCTCCAGGAGACCCGCTACGCTATGGATCTTGGTGGTTTCGATATATTGGTTTTGATCCAACA
>JAOZQW010000148.1 GCA_029932015.1 Candidatus Fermentibacteraceae bacterium | reverse complement strand
CTTCGAGGAACGCCGCGGCGCTCTCGGCCTCCTCAAGTCTCACGGAGAGATCCTGCGTGCCGTTGGCGGCGAATGCCCTTAGATCACTCGCATCACCGATGATGGAATCGGGCAGATAAGCGGTATCAAGCCTTCCGCCGAGTCCGATCAGCCCTGCAAACTCCTCGGCCCGGGTCAATCCGGTGAACCATGTAAGACCGCATCCCTGTGAGAATCCGATGAGGTAGACTTCGGAGACTTCGAACCTGTCCTTCATGCTTTCAATAGCGGTCATCACCCACTCCACTGAAAGCATGTCCAGCCGGATCGTCTCATCGAGGCTGCCCGGCGCGGTGAACCATGACCAGCCTATCGTCCCGTTGATCAGAACTGGATATGGGGCCCGTGGACAGGCGTAGATGAAGTCAGGTGAATCGAAGAGTCCCCACAACCGCATGAAGTTCTCAGGTGAATCGCCGTAGCCATGGAGCCCGACCAGCAGCGGCAAAGCTCCCGATGATTCATCGTATCCTTCGGGCAGGCTGTAAAGGCACGGCATGGCCGCGCTGCCGTCCAGCATCAGTCTGGCTCCGTCGTAGTCCGGTGGTCCAGTGATGTAGCCCTCCAGCAGCTCAATGGCGTCTCTGAAATCCTGATGTTCCCGAACCGCGTCGAAATCCGGGTCCGACATTATGAGGTTCATATCGGTGAATCCTGCTGATACAGCCCTCAGGAGATAGATCGCTGCCAGCTCAGGCTCCTCCATAAGCCCGTAGCAGCATGCCAGGTTGTATATAGCATTCTCATCAGTGCAATTGCGACTGAGATATGTCAGGAAGTACCTTGCCGCCATCGGATAGCTGGAATCCAGATAGGCTTCCAGGCCGAGCTGCCGGTACATGTCCAGGTCGAGGTCAAGAAAATCTCCTGCCGCCGGGTCCATGGGGTCGATCAAGGCTGGATTTACCCCTGGAGACACCGACATCGACAGGGCTACGGCAATTGCGGTTACAATGCTCATATGCCAGGATCCTTCTAGTCCTCCTGCAGTTCCAGGATGTACAGCTTGGGATAATCCATTGGATCCCTGTCAAATCCGATGATGCCACCTGCATCGACCTTGAAGGCGGGTCTGCCGACCTGGGGGAACTCAACATCAGGTACGGCGACGAAAAGCAGCTCACCTGAATAGTCGTAGACCTCGAAGACGGGAGTATCGGGATAGCTCAATTCGACCCAGATTCTGCTCTGGGAGTCCACTCCGATCGAGCCGATCACATTCCTCCATGGGTATGTGTTATCCATCCTGTTCATCCCTGCTTCGGCACTGCCGTCAGTGATCATTATTGACAGTCCAAGACCTCCGGCATCTATCTCCTCCTGCGTCATCGGGGTCCTCTCCATCTCTTTGTGGAGAGAGAAGAACTCATCACCTTCTGGAGTAAAACCTGTCAATGCAAATGCGGTATCCGAGATCGTCGCCACGAGGACACTTCCATCGGGACCGACCGCGAAATCGAACTCAGGACCGCGCTGCACCTGCATGCCATCACCTGAAAAGTCCATCTCCATGGGGACTGACATGTAGTTGATGTCGGGCTCAGGGTCATCGGTCCAGCGGGAGAGATTGAGGCTGAGCTCAGTCTGCTCTCCCATCATTGACATAGGCATATGCTCACCGATTATGCCCCTTCCCGGCGCTCCTTCAATGGACATCGGCGGGGTGGGGAAGAAGCCGCCCATGTTGTCGATGTAATTACCCTCCGGGTCGAAGAATGAAATTACTCTGGAGATGGCGTCGGTTACAGCCAGGCCGCCTTCAGGGAATACAGCGAAGTCCAGCGGTATCTGGAACTCACCCGGACCGGGACCGGGTGCACCGATGTACCTTATGAACTCCCCCTCGGGGGAGAAGACACTCAGACATGCCTTATGCATATCCAGTGCGAGGATATTGCCGTCAGTATCATGTCCAACCCGCATAAGCATCCCGAATACATATGCACTGTCCCCCATCTCGACACCGATCGTATCTGTGACGGTCAGTACCAGTGTATCCACGGAGAGTGTGGGCTCATCGATCGCCGCATGTGTCTGCGGCTCATCTGCCTGTTCTCCACAGCCTATTACAGAAAATGCTGCTGTTGCGAGAAATACAGTCAGGATCATTGCGTTTTGAATCATCTTCACTGCAATCCTCATCCCTGATTGGAATTACCTGCAATCTCCGGTCTTGGAAAAACATCGATCAGTGTTTCGAATCCCTCCCTGTCGAGAAGGAACTCGAATTCAAGCAGTTCATCCGGGAAGGGCTCACCTTCCGCAGGTGTGTGGTCAGGTCCGATTGTAGGAAACCAGCATGTGAGGTCATCAGCGTCCAGCCCCCTCGCAATGAATGCGAACACTTCTCCCGAGTCTTCGATACCGATAATGAAGGTGCTGTAAGCAACTTCTTCGATCTCGAGTTCTGCCAGTCCCTCCAGGAGCCAGCCGCCGACGGGAGCTTCTATCCTGGATATGCCGCATATGAGCACATCCAGGGCGCCCATGTCAGCCAGTTCATATGCCGCTTCGAATATGACCTGATCCTTCACGATATCGGGCATCTCCGAGATCGATTGCATCAGTCTATCCTGTGGATAGACAATATCCCTCCATGAAACCGGTGAACCGACTACGGATCCCATGAGCATGAACGGGATAAGAACAATGTAGAAAAGTTTCACTTCCAACCTGCTTTCCTTGTTCAAATAGCCTCATATATCATGAATATATCAAATAGATGCTGGAATGTTCCAACTTCAACTGCGGTAAGCCTATACGGCGCCGATATGATGATTGACTTCTTAAATGCACGCTGATGAAGTCCCCCGAGCCAGTATTCGTTCGGGCCTGGATACAGGGATCAGGGGGTGGCCATTGACATGAATCAGTCCAATGAAGCAATATTGTATGAATTGATCGATGCTCCTCTTCAGCATCTTCATCGTACTTCGTGAGTTGAGTTCTTTCCACCCATACTGAGCTTGAATGCCGGAGAGTAGAGAGAGTAATGCGAGCACCATTTCAGATTCTCGTCATCCCTTACCGTAGTATTGGCATTGCCAGGGAGTTTGCAGTGCTCAAACGGAGCGACGACGGTTCCTGGCAATTCGTATCAGGCGGGGGAGAGGACGAGGAAACACCTGTCCAGGCCGCAGGACGAGAGGTTCTTGAGGAGACGGGATTCGAATCTGATAGTCCGCTCATTGCCCTGGACTCGATGTCCAGCATTCCGAAGAACTGCTTTGCTGCCGCCGAATCCTGGGGTGCTGGTGTATTTGTAGTGCCGGAGCACTGTTTTGCGGTGAATGTCGGTAATTCGAAACTCGTTCTTTCGAAAGAGCATATTGACCTGCGTTGGCTGCCCTATGCACAGGCCAGTGAGCTTCTCAAGTGGGACAGCAACCAGACCGCTCTCTGGGAATTGAACGAGAGATTGAAGCTGAGCAATTAAATACAGATACCGGTAACGCGTGAGTGTTGAGTGCTGATATGCAAGAGAATACAACAAAGGGAATAGATGAAGCGTATCATGATCATCGGATGCGGTGGAAGCGGTAAATCCACCCTTGCCTGCAGTCTTGCACGCAAGCTGGACCTGCCAGTGCACCATCTTGACCGGCTCTTCTGGCAGCCAGGCTGGAAGGAGCTGCCGAGGGATGAATGGCATACGCTCCAGGAAGATCTCTGCACGGAGAAGGAGTGGGTCATCGACGGGAATTATGGTGGCACGATGGATCTGCGTATTGCAGCAGCTGATACGATCATCTTTCTGGATATGCCCACCAGTATCTGTCTCCTGGGTGCTTTTCAGCGATTATTGCGTTTTCGAGGGCGTTGTCGTCCTGACATGACCGAAGGCTGTCCGGAAAGGCTCAATCGGCAGTACCTGAACTGGATATGGGCGTTCAGACGCAAACGAAGGCCAGGGATCCTTGACCGCTTGATGGAATTGAGGGGATCGAAGAGCATCGTTATCCTCAGGTCCCGACGTGAGGTCCAGCAATTTCTAACCGGGGACGTTCGTAAGTTCATCAAGCAGGCTGACCGAATATCAATGAAACACAACTATATAGAGTAGTAAATCTAGTGAGACTATAAACGGTCAACGCGCTTGATGAACTTACGAACGTCCCCGAATCCTAGAAGAACATGTCGGCGCTGAGACCAAAGTGAGGACCTTGGAATATGCGGATCCCTTCCCGACGGATCCCGTCCTCGAACCAGAGCACGTTCATCCGCCTAAGATCGTAGCCAAGGTCCAGTCGGATCGCACCTTCATCGAAGCGAATTCCAGGGCTCACCAGGAGGTCGCACCTTAGTCCTGAAGCATGATCGAATGGTCTGGCTTCCCCTTCGCCCGGTCCATCAGCCAGTATCACGGTGACGTGCTGCGGCCAGTGAAGGGACCAGGCGGCGCCGACTGAAGTTTCTACAGACCAGCCGTCACCACGGAACGCTTCCCAGGCAAGTTCTCCTCCGAGAGAGACCTGGTTCCCGACAACGACGAAGAATGGGAAGGGAATGGTCGCTTTCGCGCGGAGTGTCAATTCATCTGTAAGCATCACACCAAAGGCGCTCTGAAAACCCCATGCCCAGCTCCCGCCACGTTCCCAGACGAGATGGCTCATGTCCAGACCGAAAGAGACGCTTGCCCATTCACCGAGTGCTGGTGCAGCAGTGAGAAGGGTGGTGACTATTAGAATCGGGAGCAGTCTTACATACATGTCTGCATTCTGTTCAAACCGGCGGAAACATGCAACCCATGGAGTCGGGGACCGGAGACAGATCAGTCGCCGAATCGGTTTACACGCATATGGCAGAGGCCCCCACCTTGCCGCTCATAGTAATCCTGGTGGTACTCCTCCGCCGACCAGAAGGTCCCCACAGGTTCAACCTGAGTGACGATCCGATAACCCCGGGCATAAAGTTCTTCGATGAGTGCCTCCACTGTCTCCCTCTGAAGATCGTCAGCAGTGTAGATCGCTGATCGGTACTGACTCCCGAAGTCAAGTCCCTGACAATTAATTGATGTTGGATCGTGAATCTCAAAGAAGAGCCGGGCCAGCTCTTCGAAACTTACTGCGTTGGGATCAAACACCACCTGTACTGCTTCTGCATGTCCGGTGGTTCCCGAACAGACCTCGGAGTAGTCAGGGTTCTCGGTACTTCCTCCAGTATAACCCACGGTGGTCTCGATCACACCATCTATGGACTTGAAGGCACTCTCCACGCCCCAGAAGCAACCACCAGCGAACACGGCGGTCTCGGTAGGCATTTCCACAGGGACAAAGTCCAGTGAGATCGAGTTCACACAATGTCTCGTGTCTGTCTCTGTGTATCTCTCACCTTCGAAGACATGGCCAAGGTGAGCACTGCAGGTGGCGCAGACTATCTCCGTTCTGAAGCCGTCAGCATCGGGTCTGTGCTCAACGGCCCCCTCGATCTCCGCCTCGAACGCTGGCCAGCCGCAGTTCGCCCTGAACTTGGCTTCCGCATTATAAAGTGCTGCGCCGCATCGCCTGCAATGGTAGGTCCCGTCTTCGAAGTGTTCCACATATTCCCCTGTGAACGGTCTCTCCGTTCCACCATGAACGATGACCGCCTCCTCATCCGGGGTCAGGTCCCGAATGTCCAACTCTCCACCGCCCTCCGATGCCAGCGCCAGCGCGGTCGTGAAGATAGTCATAAATGTGACCGCCGCAGCTCTCCATATTCCAGACATAGTATCCTCCTCTTGATCCATTCCTTATTCATACCTGTTTGCTAGGAATAGTTCCGAGGTGTACTCTCAGCCACATAACCGGCTGACCGGGAACATACGAACATCTCGAGATCCACGTTTTCGGTGAAGCAAAGAGGACACGCACGAAATGAGGCCGGGCCTCATTTCGTGCAAAACGCACGTTTTCAGGCCCGGCCTCAATTC
>JAOZQW010000147.1 GCA_029932015.1 Candidatus Fermentibacteraceae bacterium | reverse complement strand
AGAGATGTCGGTGTTTTGAATCCGCATGGAGTCAGGCCGCTGGCCTGCCCTCCAGTCATGCCGTAAAGCATGTTGTTGTGAATAACAACAGTCATGTCAAAGTTCCGATGCGCTGCTTCAATAATGTGTTGAAGCCCGATAGTCGCACCGCCATCTCCTATGTAGACTATCACCTTCTTCGAAGGATCGTTGAGTCCCAGAGTAACCCCGGATGCAAGCGCGACCGACCTGCCATGCAGACCATGAACAGTATGGGTGTGGAACTTCCTGTCAATTATTCCGTGGCATCCGATATCCGTAACAAGAACCACATCGAGAGGGGTCAGTCCTGTCTTTTGAAGAGCTTTTTCCGTGTTCCGCGCAATGAGATGGTGTCCACAGCCTCTGCAGTAAGGCAATTCAGAAGTCGAAAGGTATTTACTCTCCATTTCCGGTCACCTCCTCGATGATCTCTTCCGGAGTTATCATTCTCCCGATAGCATTCACACCGGTTACGCCTTCCCTGCTGGAGACTCCGAAGAGTATCTGCCGGAATTGCCCGTTAAGATTCTCCTCGGCTACCACAACTCGCCGGTACTTCCCGATCGTATCGATGTAAAGTGATGGCACGGGGAACAATGTTTTGGCTATCAGATGAGATACGCTGATTCCATTCTCCCTCAGCGTCGTCACCGCTCTCCTGGCAGCAGGAGAAGTAATACCGAAGGACACAATGATCGTGTCGCTGTCCTCCTCATCGAGTTCATGCAGGGTATATTCAGCCAGATTCCCGAGCGTCTTCTGCTGAAGGCGTGTTGTATTCGCAAGAGCCTCTTCAGTGGTATGGCACAATAGCCCGCTGCGGTCATGGGTTGAGGCAGTCAGTCTGGTCTGATGTCTGTTGCTTCCTGCAGGCAGAAAGCCTGGAACAAGATTGTCTCCGGGTTGATATGGCGCATACTCTCCATCATCCGGAGGAATATCAACGGCAGAGGGCTTGACCTCTGATAGACCGGAGACGTCATAACCCCGCAGAGGCATTACCATCTCCTTGGATGTCAGAAGAATTACGGGAGTGCGAAGTCGGACGGCTGCAGAAGCTGCTGAGGCTGAGACATCCCAGCAGTCATCCATGCTTGAGATGCAGAATGTCGGAATCGGGTATCCTCCGGATATGAGCCCGTTGACAAATTGAAGATCACCCTGTGCACCACATGTTGCAGTACCGGTTGAAGGACCGAATCGCTGGACCAGAACTATCACCATTGGCAGTTCCATCATGTATGCCATATTGATGGATTCAATCATCAGCGCCAGACCGGGAAAGGAAGTCGCAGTTACAGGGAACTTCCCTGTAGCGGAGAACCCTGCCATCCACTGGAGGGTTGTAATTTCATCAGGAGCTGCCAGTGACATTGGAAAGCGATGAATACCGTATTGATACAACGCATTAGCAGGTGTTATCGGGTATCCAATGAAGATATCCCCTCCCGCTGCCGCCAGTGCCTCAATGATAAGCATCGAGCCATTTGCCAGGATCATTTCCTATTCTCCCATTCCATCAATTACGCCTTCATTGATCAACGCCTGAATCGAACTGTCCTGAAGTCCCAGATACCTCCTCAGAATCATTTCAGTATGCTCTCCATAATGAGGCGGAGGAAGTACTTCACTAGCTGCCGATTCGCTGTCAGAAATGAAAACAGCAGTCCGGAGACCCTGCAGAGAAGGACCTCGTGCACTGGTTGCCTCGATCAGTAGTTCACGGACTTCAGATTTCTCGAAAACCTCCTTCATATCACATACCCCGCCCGCAGGGATGTTCTTCTCGGTCAGCTGCTTGAGGAATTCATCCCTGGGCAGCTTTTCAATGAATTGCTGCAGAGTCCTCTTCAACTCCTCACGATGCTTCACTCTGTCTGTATTGGAAAGGAATCTCGTGTCTGAAGCGATCTCCGGTATTCCCAGGATCTCACATAACCTGGTGAACTGCCTGTCCGTTCCTACGGCAAGTACGATTTCTTTGCCGTCCCCTGTCTGAAATATGGTTCCGTATGGTGCAATGTTCGGGTGATCGGATCCCATTCTCTGCGGGATTGTCCCTCCCACCAACCAGTTTGCGGCCTGATTGACCAGGGATGCTGCTCCGGATTGGATAAGTGAAACCTCCAGATACTGCCCTTCGCCAGTTCTTTCTCTTCGGAGAAGTGCAAGCAGGATCCCCTCCTTCACCTGATGTGCGGCAAGCACATCCATCAGTGCTACCGGCATCTTGACCGGTCCGCCGTCGGATTCACCGTTCATAAATGTGAAACCGCTCTCCGCCTGGATGATCGCATCATACCCCGGCCGATGGCTATTCGAGCCATATCCGGTGATATGTGCGTATATCAAACCTGGATTGAGCTGTCTGAGAGTTTCATTATCAACCCTGAGCTTCTCTGCATCACCTGGCTTGTAGCTGGCCAGGACGATATCGCTCTGCGCGATGAGATCATGGACTATCTCCAGACCCTGCTCTGTTCTGAGATCCAATCCAATAGAGTATTTGCCCCAGTTAACGCTGGAGAAATAAGAGGAAATATCAATTGTCTCTGATTCAGTTGGCAGTTTCCAGCTGCGCGTAACATCACCATGGGTAAGGCGGTTCTCGATTTTTATAACGACTGCGCCCAGCTCTGCCAGGAAGGCGCCGACACTTGGGCCGGCGAGTACACTGGCAAGCTCGATGACTTTCAATCCAGAAAGGGCATTCTCTAACGACATTTCTTCTCCCTGAATCTGGTCCATAGATGGCCGATGACAATGAACAGAATGGCTGACCCGACAGCTCCATATGTCTTGTCGATACTGAATATTCCCAGCTTGCCGGCGATGATGCATATGAACACAGTGACAGTGCCGCCGATGAAAGCAAGTTTCGCCCCAAGGGGCGTTATCCAGCCTCTGGCGTAGATCCCGAGGACTATGACTATCGCTCCGATAGCTCTGATGGCGTAGGACACATATGCTGCATCAAGGATGGCCCCTTTGAGGAGAACTGCCAAAGGTATGGTGATCACATTCACGAGCAGAACCAGTTTCCGGGCAGTGACAAGGATTCTCCTGTCATCCGCTTCTCTGTTAATCAAACCGTGATAAATGTCTTTTGTGGCAATCGTCACAACAGCGAAATTCACCGGACCGACAGTAGACAGGATCGCCGCAAGAATCCCGGCAAGCGCAAGACCTCCGAGGATGGGAGGGATGAACGCTGATGAAGTGAGCAGTGTCGGCAAAGCCATTTTCGGATCGCATGAAGCGGTATCGAAGAAGTGGCCGGTTTTGGCGATAAGTCCAAGTATCCCGACCATGATCCCGAATGGAGCAATGATCAGGCTGGATGCGATGGCAGCTCGCCTTGCAGTAAGCGGATTCCGTGCAGCGAATATCGGCTGAATGCTGGCCTGTCCGGCCATGCCTCCCAGTATGCCTCCGAGGAGCAGGCTGAAGGCGTAACTGAGATTTGCGCTGAAAGGATTGTAGAGATCGGCAGGTGAACCTGATGCAACCAGATCACTTTGCAGTGATCCCAATCCCCCGACCTTCTCAAGCCCAATGATCAACGCGATGCCGATCCCGGCGAACATCGTTACAACATGGATGATACCGGTCACGGCAAGGGCATGCATTCCCCCCATGTATGTATACAGCGTAATAATAACGGAGGAGATGAGTATGGCGGACAGCCAGCTGATGCCGAAGAGAGGAGCGATTACACTGGAGCACGTCTGGAGCTGCACATAAGCCAGTGTTATGTAGGCTATCAAAAAAGAAATGGCAGAGATAGTTCGAGCCTTTTGCCCGAAGAGAGTTTCGAGCATCTCGCTTACGGTATGAACGTTCTCTTTTCTATAGCGTGAAGCAACAGTGAAACCGATGATGATCATACCGATAGCTGTTGCGATATTGTACAGAATCGGCTGCAGAGTACCTGAAGTGAATGCCTTTTCACTTACACCGATTGTACTCATTCCACCAAGCCACTCCGCTGCAACTACTACAGCGCAAACAACTACGCCGAGATTACGTCCTGCAATGAGGAAGTCGGCAGCGGAGCGACTTGCAAATCTCCTGGTGAAAAGAGATACCAAAATGACAAAGGCAAAATACGCGATGATCACTGTGATGTATGTGGTCATGGATTCCGTCCCTGCTTCCCGGTACTCTGTGCATAGTGTTAGGAATTAACGTCTTCCAGATATTCCCTGATCTCTTCAAGCAGGTCTTTCAGAGGGGGAACATCTTTGAACCACTCTCTTCCTGTGATCTCATTTGTAACGGCGCAGTACGCCTGGGAGATCAGCTTCTTCAGTCTGGGTGGCAGGGGTTCGGGCTGAAGAGTGCAGATACTCCTCCAGTTCTGTCTATCTGCCTGCTTTGCCTCTCCAACTGCCTGATACCAGGGAGTGTTTCTATAGTATACTCGTGCTATTTCCTTACTTACAGGCATCCCGTCCAGAGTGAACCGACATTCATCCAGCGTACCAAGAACATCGACCAGCATAAGATGCCGCTCGCTGTCGAAGCCGACTTCGATCTTCCCGTCCTCATTGACCAGTCCGATCCTGGAGTATTCATCTGAAATGAAGTTGTTCAGGGCTTTCGTGAGGTTCTTCAGTTCAGATATCTCGGAATCACTCATTCCCGCGATCTGTCCTGCTTCCTGCCATGGTATGTATCTGTCAGTGATCTCGAGCTTCGTGGATACATCTATGATGGGTGCATCCAGCTTCTGGTTCGGAGTTGGCGGGCTGTCCAGTCCCAGATCCTGCGGCGTTATCTTACCCTGTTTCAAACGCCTGAACACGCTGCTGCCGGGAGGCAGTGTGTTTCTGTAAATCACTTCGAGCGGGATCAGATGCATCCCCTTCAGATCACTGTATGCTGAATAGTCGTACTGATCGCCTGTCAGTCCGGGATGTATGACAGGCAGCAGATCGATCTCCATCGAATTGGTCACTCCATGAAGATCGGAAAGCCGCTTGACCTCTCCATCCTCAACAAGACCTACATAGTGAGTGGGGATGCCCATCTTCTCAAGCTTCTCGAAGAAATATGCACCGAGAAGAGTAATGGCTGCGCCTTTTTCAGGGATGTTGTCAGGCATCTCGCCCCAGTCGAATACGGAATATCGATCTGAGTAGATGAAACGAGCCTTCCCCGGCTTATCGCTATTTGCCGCTTCCAGTACTTCCAGATCCTTTACGCTGCCCATGTCTATATCTCCTGATCGTCTTTTTCCAATTTGGCTCTTAAATTCGCCTGATAATCCCTGACTTTTGCCTGAACACCAGGATCACTGAGGCCTATGATCTTCGCGGCTGCAAACGCGGCGTTCGCCGGTTCAAGTACCACGAGAGGAGCAACACCGGACGGCATTCTCAGACTGGAGTAGACATCGCCTCCTCCGAATTTGTCACTGTAGGGCGGGCAGGCGATAACAGGGCAGTGGGTCTGGGCATCGGTAAATCCGCTCAGGGCATTACTTCTTCCTGCAACGGTAATGAAGACAGCATCCTCCTTCTCGTATTCCTTGATCAGCTCAAAGCACTTGAGAGGCACCTTATGAGCAGAGGCGATCCTTAGAACACAGTCGATCCCAAACTGGTCCAGAACGGTGGAGATCCTCTTCGACCACTCCAGATCGCTTCTCGAACCCATGATGATGATCACTCGCTTCATGCTGCTCCTTCCGCTGTAGCTGAACTGCTGATCTACTGCTGTGGACGCGTAACATACTAGACTTATACGGAGTGGGTAACGTGTTATGAATAACACCTATCCGGGGTCAGTTATTTATTTGATTGAACATACTGAAATGGGACGCAACGGGGTGCTTGCCCACTAGCTTACGTAGAGGGAAGTGGTAAACTCACGCAAGAAATGAGGCCGGGCCTGAATTCTTCGATTATTGAAGAAATGAGGCCCGGCCTGA
>JAOZQW010000146.1:1541-5979 GCA_029932015.1 Candidatus Fermentibacteraceae bacterium | reverse complement strand
CACAGAGGATCAGCCAGGCGATCCTGCACGACAGTCTCGCCCACATGTTCGATGAAGAGAGCAGTGATCAGGTATCAAGGAAATCCGGTTCTGAATCCTGGCGCACAATACTTGATATGCTCTTCATAACCGATCGCAATCTGTATCAGACACTTCTGCGGAGACTCCTCAACTACCTCAGTTTCATCGGCATAGGGGATGCGACCTCACTCTTGAACAGGTGGGCTGGGCAGTCATCCTCCGAGCCGGTCCATCAGGGACATCAGGGCATCAACCAGCCAATACCCAGACGCCAGTTCGAAATGAGCATTGATATCTTCCGCGAGATCCTGGTCATTGCCGACAGGGAACTCCGCAATGAACAGATCCTCTCTCTCCTTCAGAGATGGATCGGGGAAAACCGGATAGAGCATCTTATCAACATTCTCGATGATCATGCCAGTTCACTCAGTGAGATCATGCAGGCAATGGACACGCACCACAGCATCGTGATCGATGAGTCAGCACTCTCAGAGCCTGTTCTAAATGCCCTGAAGGTCTCGCTGATCAGAAGACTCGTCAGCCGGAGACTCGATTACATCAGCAGGCTGAAGAGCTCGGTCTCGATAGCGGATTTCTATAAGCTGAGTCACTCCATGATATTCCCTGTCAAAAGTCACGGACAGTTGGGAGGTAAAGGAGCCGGTCTCTTCATGGCCGGGAAGGTCATCGAGCGCGATGGCGCTGAGGATCCACAATTGTCCGGAATCAGAACCCCAAACACCTGGTATATCAGCAGCGACGGTATACTCGATTTTGTGCATCACAACCGCCTCGAGGAACTGCTGGAGTATCGATACCGCTATCTCGGAGAGATCAGGCTTGAATATCCCAACCTGATACAGCTCTTCAAAAACTGCGCATTCAGTCCTGAGATGAAACAGGGACTCTCTATGGCGCTGGACAACATCGGAGAGCATCCGGTGATCGTCAGGAGTTCAAGCCTGCTGGAGGATAGTGTAGAGGCTGCGTTCAGCGGCAAATACAAGAGTCTTTTCCTCGCAAATCAAGGACCGAAGAGTGAGCGACTGGACGCCGTTATGGACGCAATTGCAGAAGTATACGCATCTATGTTCGGACCGGATCCCATCGAATACAGAAGTGAAAGAAACCTTCTGGATTTTCAGGAGGAGATGGGAGTACTCATTCAGCAGGTCGTCGGCACCAGGCTTGGTAAATACTTCATGCCTTCTTACAGCGGTGTAGCCTTCAGCCGGAACGAGTTCCGGTGGTCATCCCGTATAAAAAGAGAGGACGGACTGGTCCGGCTTGTACCAGGGCTGGGCACCAGGGCAGTGGACAGACTTGGAGACGACTATCCGGTCCTGGCTGCTCCCGGTCAGCCTGGACTCAGGGTCAATACGAGTATTGACGAGACGATACGTTACTCCCCCAAGTACATGGATGTCATCAATCTGGAGGAGAGGTCGATCGAGACCGTCAAAGTCGAGGATATCATAAGCGAGTTCGGGGCGGGGTACCCTCACTTCGATAAAGTCTTCTCTTCCTATCGGGATGGGATGATGCGCAAGGTGAACCGAGTGACGGATTTCAGCAAGGATTTTGTCATCCCGACTTTCGAAGGACTCCTGAGTACTGAATCCGGTTATCTCAGCATGATGCGAAAACTGATGATACTGCTGGAGCACAGGTGCGGATTTCCTGTTGACATTGAATTTGCCGCTGACAGAGAGAATTTCTACATCCTGCAGTGCAGGGCACAAAGCTCCTGGGGTCGGACCGAGAGCGTGCATCTCAATGAGAGACCCGAACCATCAGACATAATCTTCACGGCGGACAGATACGTTTCAGATGGATTGGTTCCTGAGATATCATATGTCGTCTTCGTCGATCCATTTGCTTACGATAATCTGAAAGAGATGAATGATCTGGTCGAAGTGGGGACCACAGTCGGAAGGCTCAATGGGCTCCTTCCAAAAGGCAGCTTCGTCCTGATGGGACCTGGAAGGTGGGGCAGCCGGGGGGATATTAAGCTCGGGGTGAGGGTGACATACTCTGAGATCAACAACACGGCCGCGCTTATCGAAATGGCCTTCAGGAAAGGCAGTTATGTGCCCGATCTTTCATTTGGTACACATTTCTTCCAGGATCTTGTAGAAGCAGGAATATATTATCTCCCTCTCTATCCAAGTGAAGAAGGGATCATTTTCGATACCGACTTTTTCAGAGAGAGTACCAATCTCCTGTCGACACTCCTTCCTGACTGCGAGTACCTGAGCGATGTCGTCAAGGTCATTGATGTCTCGGCTGTTACCGACGGGAGGGTTCTCCGACTTGCAATGAGCGGGGACGAATGCAGAGCACAGGCTTATCTTGTCAAGAAGGGCGAAGCCCTGCCGGAACAGGCTGACAGGCAATCCAGAGTCGAGAGTACTGTTGATACCAACGAGGATGAACACTGGCTCTGGCGACAGAGGATGGCTGAGAAGATAGCCTCCTCGATCGATCCTGAGCGGTTCGGTGTAATAGGGATATACCTCTTCGGAAGTACTAAGAATGCCACTGCAGGACCTTGCAGCGATATCGATCTGCTGATCCACTTCCGGGGTGATGATGCTCTGAGATCCCTGCTGCTAACTTATCTTGAAGGCTGGGATACTTCTCTGGCAGAGATGAATTACATCAGGACTGGTTTCAAGACTGATACGCTGCTGGATGTTCACCTGATAACCGATGAAGACATTGAGGCAAAACAGTCATATGCGATAAAGATCGGTTCAGTGGCAGATCCGGCTCGGCCGCTGGATATGAAGACGAGCTCCTAGATAAGCTCACGAGTGGCCAGTTCCGGATCGGCCGCATCAAAGCGAATGATCGCAAGTTCCGGACCATCATGGGCTCCGCCGAACATCCACGTATTCCCGAGGCGTTCTTTCCATACTCCCGTAAGTCGCACAGATTCATGAATGTGCCCGTGGAGAGTGACCATGGGCTGATATTTCCTGATGAACCTCTGTATCGCTATGCTGCCGACATGAACGTCCAGGGGGACGTGATCCACTATTTTCCCATCAAGTGCGGCTCTGTCAAGGGCAGTGTCGTACGGCGGTGAATGAAACAGCATTATTGCCCTGGATAAGTCGTCCCCTCCTACAAGAATGTTCAGATCCTCGCTGATCGTTGAATACCTCAGTTCATTCAGCGGTACTGGAACCGAATGAGTTCCATCCTCGGGATGGACACATCCTGGATCAACATATCTGGAGACATCGTATCGTTCCCAGTCCTTCAATCTGAATGGAGTCGGCGGAACATATGAATAGCCGTACACGGTATAGGGACCAAACGGAATTCCTCGGCCATGAACGTAGTGCCAGGCCCCCCTCGTAGCCGCGTCCAGCATTGTCAGTTCCTCAAAGCGGCCGTCATCATTACCAAGGATGATGAAGACATCGGGGTAGTCACTCCCAAGGGCCGCTTGAACTTCCTTGAAACCACGAAAGAGGATGTCGTTGACGAAATCCTTATGCAGAAAATCTGATGCCATCATCTGAACCGGGCCGGGAAGAAGGTCCCCTCCAAGGAGCACAGCACTGGGTCTCTCCTCTATGATGAATGAGAAGAGCTTGTCGTATTTCCCGGTGTCACCATGCAGGTCGCTGCAGAAAAGACAGTTTGTCATACTTGATTATAGTGGATGGGGGTGTCCTCGCGGATGGGGACACCCCCGATATCAGGTCAGGCGCTAGATCCAGCCCCTGGCTGAGCAGGCCTCAGCGACCTTGCTTACGCTGATGACATAGGCGGCATCACGCATGTAGAGGTCGTGCTTTGAAGCAAGTTCACTCACTGCAATGAAGGCCTCGGTCATTTTCTGGTCCAGTTTGCCGAGAACTTCATCCTTGGTCCAATAGTAGTTCATGTTGCACTGCACCTGCTCGAAGTACGAACAGGTTACTCCGCCGGCATTGGCAAGGAAGTCGGGGATATTGAAAATGCCCCTCTCCTGGATAACCTTGTCGGCCTCAGGTGTCGTGGGACCGTTTGCACCCTCACCGATCACCTTTACTCTGCTGCTGATACGATTGACATTGTCCTTGTGTATCTGATTCTCGAGGGCACATGGCAGCAGGATGTCAACATCCTGATCTATCCACTCTTCACCATCAAGAATGTCGTATCCGAGTTCGATGGCCTTCTTCTTGTCGATCCCGCCGAACTTGTCAGTTATGCCAAGAAGCTCGTCAAGGTCAATGCCGCTCATCCTGCGGAAGGCGTAGCCCTTCTGGTCCGCCTGGTCCCAGGATGATACGCAGATGACTTTGCCGCCGAGCTGGTTGTAGAGTCTGATGGCGTACTGGGCTACATTACCAAATCCCTGGAAACTCGCTGTGGTGTCCTGGGGACGGATCTTCAGCTGCTTGAGAGCTTCTCGCAC
>JAOZQW010000146.1:0-1441 GCA_029932015.1 Candidatus Fermentibacteraceae bacterium | reverse complement strand
AACTCGCTGTGGTGTCCTGGGGACGGATCTTCAGCTGCTTGAGAGCTTCTCGCACGGTGAAGATGAGCCCGAATCCGGTTGCTTCAGTCCTTCCGAGACTTCCACCCATGCCGACTGGCTTACCGGTGATAACACCAGGATACCTTGCTCCTGTAATGGTTTCGTACTCATCCATCATCCAGAGCATATGCTGGGCGCTTGTCATTACGTCCGGGGCTGGAATGTCCTGGAGGGGTCCCACGTTTGAGGCGAGCTGCCGGATCCATCCCCTGCAAATCAGCTCCTGCTCTCGCATGGAGAGGTCATGCGGGTCGCAGATGACTCCGCCCTTGCCTCCACCGAGAGGTATGTCAACTACCGCACACTTCCATGTCATCCACATGGAAAGCGCCCTTACCGTATTAATGGTCTCCTGCGGGTGGAACCTGATGCCCCCCTTGCAGGGTCCTCTCGAGTCGTTGTGCTGACATCTGAATCCCCTGAACACCTTAACAGTACCGTCATCCATCCTTACCGGGATGCTGAAGTGGTACTCCCGAAGCGGTTCCCTCAAAAGACCCCGCGTACCCTCATCCAGACCTAGGTAATCAGCCACCTTGTCGAACTGCTCCTGAGCCATCTGGAAAGGATTGAAGCTTCCACCGGACATCAGAGACTCCTCTCAAGTGAGAAAAAACCATCCAATGCACGTGAACTTGAGCATCGGATGGAGTCGGACCCTTAATGGGTCGGTTCTAGTCCACCTAGAGTACAAAAGTAATCTACTACTCGTAATGAGAAATGAGAAGTAGCAAATACCCCTTATGATTCAGAGGTATAATGATCATTATGCATTGTCGGACAATTACTTACATAGCTCGCAGGAAGTGTCCTCACTTATATACTCTTAAGGCAGAAGTTACTTGCTCAGAACTCCGGAACTCTTCATCCTGTAGTGTCAGCTGGCTCCCAGTCCGTTCCTTGCATAATGACTCTGTTGATGAACCGCAGTTGCCCAGGATTGGCCGACTTGACCATATCCGATCCACAACCGATAAATGGATGGAATGAACAGCTGATATCAAAACGACGGGAGGAACATCAATGGAGGCTGCAGCAAGGGTGCGCAATAATGAGACGCTGAAGGCGAGGCTCGAGACCTTACTGGACCCGGGAGAGGTTCTCATGGCCTTCGGGATGGGAGTGATTGGAGCCAGGACCATCTTCGCTGCAGCAACCGACCGGCGTCTCATCCTGGAGAGAGTGGGGCTGGGATTCAAACGCAAGGACCTCGAGTATTTCATGTATGACAGCCTTGAAGCCATTGAGGGCAGGCAGGGTGATTCAAGCATGCCCGGCTGGGCAAAGTTCAATATTGAGTCCGCCATTATGAACAGGATCACGACTTCTATCCTGCTGAAGAAACCGGGCGAGAAAGTACTGCATCTGCAATTCAGACCTA
>JAOZQW010000145.1 GCA_029932015.1 Candidatus Fermentibacteraceae bacterium | reverse complement strand
CAGGGAAGAAGATCTCTTCTAATCTCCCTCCAGCGCGTTGGGACGAGGGGTACTCTCCTGGTTGCCACTTTCAGTTCCCCTTCTCTTGCCATGACAGCTTTCGAGGCTGACGATTCCAGACTTGTGAGGACCATCTTCTCGACCATCCCGATCCCAGCCGCCAGGATCGACGGTAACGGCCTCGTTGTGTCAGTCAACAGTCATGCATCCCGGCTTGCAGCAAACACCGGTCTTACAGAACCGATCTCAACCAATTTTCTGGATTGGGTCTGCAGGAAGGACAGGAGCCGTGTGGAATCCCTCCACAGAAACAGGATGGAGGGTCGTTACGCTCCCTTCCGTTTCAGAGCCAGCCTTACCGGTGGCAATGAAGAGAGCGGGATGATGTTCGAGATCACAAGTATCCTTATGCCTGACGGGAGCAGTACTCTTGTATTTTTCGTTCCCGTTGGACGTACAACCGACGATGAAGCCGGTTTCATCCAGTTGCAGACAATCAGGGAACTGACCGAGATCATATCAGAGGATTCCGGTGCTGATGATTTTATTAAGATCCTTCTGGAATTCACAATGGTCGGAACCGGAGCCAGCGGAGCAGTCTTCAACAGCAGGGATCAGCGGATCACTGTCGGGGATGCTCCGCTTTCAGCAGACAGTTCTGCAAATAGATCCTCCGCCCTGGATGGCTGGAGCGAGGATTCTCTTGGCATCAACCTGACCATACCCATCGGTCACCGAGGAGGTGTTGGAACCATCAGACTTGTTGGACTCCCCTCGAGAGAGCTTGACCCAACAGGAAAACTGGTTGCAGGACTCACTCCCATGCTGGCCCATTATGCCGGTGTACTCCAGACCTCGGCCAGTTCCAGTTTCATGTTCACTTCTATCGCTGATTTCGTCTCCCTTCTTCGAGGGAGGGACAGGGATGTCAGACTAGTTCTCGAACAGGTGGCAGCCATCACAGGCGCGGATCACGTAGCGATCCATACTATCAGCGCTCGGGAGCCGATCCTCCAGCCTCTGATGTCCTGGGGCACTTCCGCTTCTCCAGCTGCTCTCCCGCTGGAGATCCCTTCAATCGCTTCATGGGTCTACACCCACAACGAGACATGCTATGTACCGGATACGGCTATTGATCAGCGGTTCTCACCCGTGTTTTCAACATCGAGAAGTGAACTCGCAGTCCCTCTGATGATCGAGGGACGAGGTAGAGGAACGCTGGTTGCAGGCAGTGAATCCCTCAACAACTTTGAGAATCCAACACCAAGACTGCTCGAAACACTGGGGATGGTTCTTTCACTCTGGCTATTCGGCGAGGATACCAGGAACGGCAGTAATCCTGTTAATCAGGAATCCGGCAGGAATCATCGAATCGGCATGGAAGACCTCTTCCGCAGTCTATCACACAGAATGCGTGCGCCGATCAGTACTCTTCGCTCTCATACTGATCTTCTGACATCGGGCAGACTCGGCAAGATGGATGAGGAACAGATGGACTCGCTCATGGCTATGAACATGGCCCTTGTTGATCTGGTCGAATATGCTGAACGTATGCTGACTTTCATGAGGATCGAACTCCAGGGAGGTACTCTGGAGAATGCATGGGCTAGACCATCGGACGTTGTATCCTCCCTCCTACCAATCTTCTCGGAAAAGGGAGGGCACAGGGGCGTAAAAGTGACCGCAGAGCTTCCTTCAGACCCTTTCACAGCCAACTTCGACCGCTCAATGCTGGAGCAGATCATCGGCAATCTTGTGAATAACGCAATCCAGTTTACTCATGAGAACGGAAATGTGACCATCTCTATCAGAGAGGATGATGAGGAGCACTGGTCTCTCGATGTGTTCAATACAGGTGAAGGAATACCTCCTCAGGACCTTCCTCATATCTTTGATCGTTTCTTCACTGGAAGCAATACTGACACATCGGCCAAAGGACTGGGTATCGGGCTGACGATCGTCAAGAGCTTCGCAGAGCAGATGGGCGGGACCGTCAGTACGAAAAGCCGCTCAGGCAATGGAACCTGGTTCACGGTCAGGTTCCCGCTATCGTGATGACCCCCAGCTCCGAATCTCCCCGTCTGCTGACCAGGGAAGACCTTGAATACGACCTACCATCCTTCCTCATTGCCCAGCGCCCCGGTCGAGAGCGGACGGGCAGCAGGCTCCTGACAGTGAACAGGAGGGGCAACACCATGAAGGATATGGGTTTTCTCGATCTGGGCAGCCTGCTATCAAAAGGGGATCTACTCGTCCTGAACAACACCAGGGTATTCCGAGCCAGGCTCCTCGGACACAGACAGGATACCGGTGGTCGTGTTGAGATATTCCTTCTAAGGAGACTTGAAGGCTCACAATGGAAAGTTCTTCTGCGACCGGGAAAACGCTCCCGACCGGGAATGAAGTTCATCTTCCCGGAGGGTCTTTGCTGCACGGTCCTTGAGAGGCTGGACCGGGGACGGGCGATCATCGAATTTCATGCAGATACTGATGTGGGCGCACTGCTTGAAAAAGTAGCAAGGGTCCCCCTCCCGCCTTATATAAAGAGAGATCCAGAGGAACTGGATGGCTGCAGATATCAGACCGTATACGCGTCGGCAGTTGGTGCGGTTGCCGCTCCTACGGCCGGTCTGCACTTCGACAGGGATCAGTTGAGAGAACTGGAGGAGACCGGTGTCGAGACAGCCTACCTGACTCTCCATGTCGGGCCGGGCACATTCGAGCCGCTCAAGCATGACAGACTGGAGGACAACTCACTCGATCCAGAGCAATTCAGTATCCCGGAGCAGACATTCGAGGCTCTTCTCAGAACGAGGAGGATGGGTGGTCGAATTGTTGCGGTAGGGACGACTACAACCAGGGTTCTTGAGACCCTGGACCTCTCTGACGGATCGGGGGGCACTTCAGGGGAGACAGGAATCTTTATATTCCCGCCATACCGGTTCAGAAATGTGGATGCCCTCATCACCAATTTTCACCTTCCGGGAAGTTCCCTTCTCTGCCTGGTGGCCGCCTTTATGGGTTATGAATTTATGATGGATGCTTACCGTCATGCCGTCCGGAGCGAGTACAGGTTCTACAGCTATGGCGATGCCATGTTCATTGAGTAGGAGCCGTATATGACACTGACCGCCAGGAAGCACGCCTGGCTTAACAGGATCGCCCCGGCCGCCAGACATATGGCTGGTCTTAACTCCATAGAGATCGCACTTGTGCTCTCATGGACATTCCTCGCCGATATTCTTCTATCTCTGCTCTCCGGCAGCATCATACTGCTGTTCCCGCTCAGTTACTTTCTGGCGAGTACTATACTGGCATGGCTGGAGCACTCCGGCTCGCGAATACGGCTGAACTGCCCCCTTCAGGCATTCGGTCTTGCGGAGGTGACTCTTGAAGGCGGCAGACCAACGCAATGGCAAACACTAAGGAGACTCTTCTTCACGCCGCCGCTTCTTATGCTCGCGGGTGCTGCATTTCTGCCGATTCCTGGTCGGAGCAGGACTCTCCTCCAATGGATATCCGGCACGAGAATAGTTCCGCTGGACACGGCCCTCGATCCGAGAACGGATACCGAAGTCAGCCTGGCAAGGCGCAAAGCAAGGCTACGAGTGCTTGCATATTTGCTCTCTTCCCTGCTGGCGGCGACCATTGTCTTCCTAATGCCGCCGGATACAGGAACAACTGAAGACAGTAGAACGCTCGTTGCTCAAGGGCTTCCCGAGCAGGAGGCAATACTGCTCACGGGATACCTCGAAATGGCAGCCGTATATCCGGACAGTATTGAGTTCCACGTTAGACTCGCCAGCCTCTATTACAGAAACGGAATGCTTGAGGATCTGACTCTTGAACTGGAAAGGATTAGTCAGCTTGATCCTTATCATCCGATGCTTCTGCTCGGTCAGGACCTTGATGTGACTTTCAATGACATCCTGGTTCAGCCTGACACTCTGGACACAGATACTTCCGATGTGATCCTGGAGACCCCGATCGCTGTTCAGGAGCCAGCACCGGTGGACAGCACATCCGCTCTCTCCGAGGATTCAGCATCTGTCGACAGCACCACTCTGCTGGAGGATACCGAAACACTGCCGTCCCCGGCAGATACGACCGATACAGGAGAACTGCTCCCTCCCCTGTCAGATTCTACAGCGATAGTTACAGACGATACTCTCACAACTGAGCTGGAGACAGATATTGACAGTCTGGCACTAGTCCCATCACCACTAATAACCGACACATTGCCTGATATGCAATCCGAACCCGCCCTTATAGAGACCAATGATCCAGTCGTGGATCCTCAGGACTCCGAACCATCAGGAATGGATGAGGAGGTTCAGGACTGAGCCGCCCCGATTACAGGCTCCTCGGAAGATCGGGCAAGGCCAGGAGGGGACTTCTCGAACTTGCACATGGACCAGTAGAAACCCCTGCCTTCATGCCGGTAGGCACTCAGGCCAGCGTTAAGACGACCAGGATATCAGACCTTCATGAAGACGAATGGAAGCTGATCCTCGCCAACACCTATCATCTGTACCTAAGACCAGGGGTTGATGTTATCGAGGAGTCTGGAGGGCTGCACGGCTTCATGTCCTGGTCGGGTAACATCCTGACAGACAGCGGAGGATTCCAGCTCTTCAGTCTTTCCGAATTGAGGAAGCGTTCGGAGGAGGGCTATCGCTTTCAATCCCATATCGATGGTTCTGCACATCTGCTGACCCCCGAGAAGGTGATCGACCTTCAGAGGAGATTCGGAAGCGATGTTATGATGGTCCTCGATGAATGCCTTGAACAGCCGAGTGACCGGACAAGGACAGAGGAATCTCTGGCCCTGACCCTGAGGTGGGCTGCAAGGGCGAGGGCTTGTTTCGAAGGCGGCAATCAAGCTCTTTTCGGTATTGTGCAGGGGGGAGCTTTTCCTGATCTCAGAAGAAGGGCTGCTCAGGAGTTATCCTCGATGGAATTTGATGGATATGCCATTGGAGGCGTCTCCGTCGGAGAGCCGCGAAGCCAGATGATGAAAGCTGTCAGAGCCTGTGCGGATTATCTCCCGGAGAGCCGTCCCCGCTATCTGATGGGGGTCGGTAAGCCAGAGGACCTTGTCGATTTTACCGCTGCCGGCATTGATATGTTCGACTGCGTCGTTCCGACCAGGAACGCCAGAGGAGGCGGCTTTTTCGTACCCGGAGGGCATATCAATATACGGAATGCCAGGTTCAGGCATGACCAGGGACCAATTCAGCCGGGCTGCGCCTGCTATGGATGCAGGACCCATTCGCGTGCCTACATTCATCATCTCTTCAAGGCTGGTGAATGGATGGCCCCCATCCTGGCCACTCTCCATAATCTGCATTACTACTCGATCCTCATGCAGCGTATCAGATCTGCTATCGAGGAGCGACACTTCGGAGTCTGGAGACGCGAATGGCACCGAAGGAGGAAGCTCTTCGACTCAGGGATCTACTGATGAATGAGGTACTCGAACTCGATATAGGTTCACTAGGCAATCGTGTCGGTGGCATTTCGAGGAGTGCTCAGCATGGAACCGTGTTCGTTAGGGGAGCCCTTCCTGGTGAGACGGTTCTCTGCAGGATCATTAAGAAAAATAAGAAAAGACTTGATACAGAGTTGCTTGAGGTCCTGAAATCCTCCACCGCGCGAGTGGAGTCATTCTGCCGGCATTTCGGTGAGTGTGGAGGATGTTCTCTCCAGCATCTTCTATATGCGGAGCAGCTTCACTGGAAGCACAGGTGGGTGAAGAAAGCTCTGGACCGGGCACTCACCACATATCCTGAGCCGTCTGCGGTTATCTCCTCACCTGAAGTAAAGGGTTATCGCAACAAGGTAGCCTTCGATATCTCGAATGGCAGACCGGGGCTTCACCGCTTTCGTGGGGACTCAATGCCTGTCGAAGGCTGCCCTCTGCTCAACACGGCAGGATCCGCTGCCCTGACAGAGTATATCGGCAAGGACCTGTCTCAATGGAAGAAGCTTACCGTCCGGGCATCTGATCGGACTTA
>JAOZQW010000144.1 GCA_029932015.1 Candidatus Fermentibacteraceae bacterium | reverse complement strand
GGAGATACTTCACCCTGCTGTCCCCGAAAATGACACCTGCTGCTGATACCGCTGTCAGTGGGATGGATGAAGCCAGAGGAAGCAGCCAGATTGATGAAGCGACTGCAGCAAGGCCAGTGAGCCTGATCTTCATATCCCTGCCGGTCACACTGGAGAGAACCCCAGAAACAAGTACTGCCCAGGGCAATAGTTCCGAAGACAGGACTGCAATGACTGAGCAGCCCAGAACCATGGGCAAAAGAATCGTTCCTGATGAGAATCCAAGTGTGATGAATACAGCAAGCAGAGGAAGGTAGGAGATGGAGAAGCCTTTCAGGCAGCAGACTGCAAGACACGCGCCAATGCCGTAGAGAATGACGCGCATATCATCACCGCTGTATCCTGTCTTCATTTGCTCCGCCTTGAAAATCACTGCTGTTCGGATATCTGTAGAGCCATGGTCACACGCATGAGCATATCAATAACTCCGATCGTTCGCCAAGCTGATCCCGGTTTGCAGATCGTCTTCTCCGGCCATCACTGCTTCATGCTCTCCGGTCCCTATTCCTGAAGCGCATGCCACGGAAAAGTGACTTCCAGTATCTGATGAAACATGCTGTTCTATGGGATTTGGCACTGTGCAGCCTGTCCTCGGATGCCGTATACTTCGATTGGTGCGGTCAAGGTGATCCAGTGCCCCGAATCCAGATGATAAGCCGGTCATAGACGTAGACCGACTTAACTCGAGCCTGAAGAGGGTCACCATCCCGCCCCTCGGATCCAGTATGATTCCACTCATTTGATCGAGGGAGAATTCGTGAAGCGGACCGATTCGGGGGCGGTGCACAGCACAGGCAGGAACAGCCTCGTGATGGCTGGAGGTCAGCTCCTTGGCAAGGGAGCTCAGTTCGCCTCCCTGATGATACTCTCCAGATATCTGCAGGACACACAGTTCGGAATGCTTCTCTTTGCAGTTGCCTTCGGGCAGATACTGCTCTTCATGGCTGATCTGGGTGTCTCTATTGTATCAAACAGAAAATTCAGTCTCGACGCTGGACACCTGCAGGAGATCTACTCCACCGCCCTTGGATTGAGGGTACTGACAACAGCAACGGCCTGGAGTCTGGTCGTGCTTGTTTCCATCATGGCAGGATACGGCTCGGAACAGGTTATGATGATCGTTCTGGTCGGTATCGGATCGGCCATGGAGGCCGCCGCAGAACTGCAGTTCGCTGTTTTCAGAGCCAGAGAGCGAATGATCTATGAGGCGGTCTCCAGGGTGGCAGGCGGGTTCACAACCCTCCTCCTCGTCCTTGCAGTAACTGCTCTGGGTATGAGCGCAACGGCTGCGGCCGCAGTCTATACGATGAGAGCAGTGGTCATGCTCGCTCTCAGTCTTGGTTTCCTCCGCCATTTCAGCCTTCGAATCCGCCCCGGTTTTTCACGCAGGCATATGCTTCGCCTGCTGGCAGAGAGCTGGCCGCTGGGAGTGATGGGACTGCTCTTCATCGCCTTCCAGCGACTTGATAATGTTATCGTGAGGGCGATTCGTGGAGTGGAGGCTGTAGGAGCCTATCAGGAACCCTACAGAATACTGGAAAGCCTTACTCTGCTGATAACCCCCACTCTTCTTCCCGGAGCGTTGTTCCCCGGTCTCTGCCGATGCTTCAGAGAGGGGCGCAAGGCGGTTGCCGGAAGGATGACCGAGATTGCATCACTCGTAACCGGCATTGCAGCAGCAGTCACTATTCCACTTGCGGCAGGCGGTATGGAGCTGCTCAGAACTGTGTGGGGTGATGATTTCCTCAGAGGACTACCACTCACCGAGCTCAGGCTCTCACTGATTCTTCTGACTGCGGCAATACCTGCCGTCTTCTGGATGAACTTCCTTGTGGCCAGTGTGATTGCTGCTGGAAGACAGCGGATGACAGTCCCCGTCACTTCAGCAGCCCTTGTGATAAGCATTGCCTGTAACCTGATTCTCGTACCTGGGATGGGTATTGCCGGAGCCTCTCTTACTGTGCTGGGAGTCAACCTCCTGATGGGGCTGACCTACTGGCTCCTCCTCGGAAAGAGCTGGACGCTACCTCTATGGAGAGGACTCGCGCGGCCTCTGCTTCCTGCTATACCTGCGATCCTGCTGGCTTTCCTTGTGAGTGAATGGTCTCTGCTTCCCAGGATGGCTGTCCCTGCCATTCTGTATCTGGCGCTCTGGATTCCAGCAGGGGGGATATCACTCCTGACTGCCGGACGGGATCAGAGTGAGATGAAAGAGCAGAATCCAGGACTCTGTTGATACCCGAAGTGCTGACGCTTCCAGTCACTCCTCTTCTTCAGGCTCATCCCTGATCACAACGATTGAACATTTTGTGACAAGAGCCGCGATCAGTCCCACTGCTGCCCATGGTGGAGCCAGTGCAACGCCGACAGCTCCGAAAAGGAGCGGTATCTCGAGGATGGTTCGGCCCTTCTCGCTCACTACTATGATGTGCCTGATGTTACCCTGATGAAACAGCTCCCTGAGCTTCGAGACGAGGTCCTTCCCATTGATCTTGAACTCGCTCCTGCTTGTCCCCTTGGCCTCTTCGGTCATTCTTCCACCTCCATATGATCATAACCAGTACTTGGCGGTTCGATCTCCCTGCCGTCCATAAGCACCTTCAATCCCTTGCCGGAACCCTCCGCCCTGCCAACGGGAACGCAGCCCGGACACTCCGGCTGCCATTCACAGGGTGCACCAAAAAGGAGTTCGAAGTCCTCACCTGCTGATACTGCCAGCAGCGGTCTTCCCGCAGCTGACCGGAAGAAAGGCACCTTATTCACATCGATTATAACAGACACTTCGCTTTCTGCAGCTAGATGACCTGCCTCTGAGAGCAGACCATCGGAAATGTCAATTGCGCAGCGTACTCCACTGGACCTTAGAGCATATCCTTTATCCAGCGTAGCTCTCGGGCAGAGGAATGCTCTCAGCTGCTCCAGTTCATTGCTCGTGTATGCATCTCCAGCAGATTCGAGCCTCTCTCCGGTAAGTCCACCGCCTCGGGAGAGAAGCTCGGGAGCGTCAAGCGCCTTTCCCAGAGGTCCAGTGACCCATAGCACATCCCCATCCCGAAGGGATGACCTCCTCATAAGTGATTGGGGGTCACCTCCTTCTCCTATGGCTGTAAGCGTCAGGGAGAGCTTATTGCTGCGGACGGTCTCACCGCCTGCAATGGGCACTGCAGTTCTCTGCAGAAGTCCCTCGTAAAACTCAAGAAGCCATTTAACTGAGATGTCGGGGGGGAGCTGAAGTGCGGTGAATATGCACATGGGCTCCGCTCCCATCGCAGCCAGATCAGAGAGCGTCGCTTCCAGAAGCCTTCTCCCGAGCACTCGGGAGGGAGCCCACCAGCGATGGAAGTGTGAACCCTCCAGGAAAGTGTCTGTTGTTACTACAGGACATTCGAGCGAGGGCAGGACCGCGGAATCATCACCCGCCATCGAAAGGCCGGAGAACCGCTTACGTAAGAGTCTAATTAGACCCCTTTCGCCGAGTGCTCCCACCGTCTCAGACATGATTACCTTTCCAGCACAACCTTCAGGTGCTGCATGGCAAGTGGACTGCAGCGTTCACTATGTGTCATTATCGCGCCATGAATGGCTTCGGGTCCATCGCAGCAGGTGCAGTCATGCTCCCCTTCCACTCCCAGCACCTTCAATGCTCCAGCAAGTGTCTTGCGTGCTCTGATGGTATTCATCTTAACATTGGCAATGACCGTTTCAACCGAAACATCCTCCTCGGTGGAGTGCCACACATCATAATCCGTCACCATCCCCAGCACGGCATAGCAGATGCCTGCCTCACGTGCGAGCTTGGCCTCAGGCAGTGCGGTCATCCCGATTATCGCATGGCCCTGACGACGATATATCTTGCTCTCAGCGCGGGTCGAGAATGCAGGTCCTTCCATGCAGACAAGAGTTCCGTCCTGATGAACTGTAGTGCTTGTCTCCCTTGCCGCGGCAATAAGGACCTGTCTCAATGGCTCACAGAAGGGATCGCCGAAACCTATGTGCGCCACAACACCGTCACCGAAGAAAGTAGAGCGCCTGATGCCCCTGGTTCTGTCGAAGAGCTGATCAGGTATGACGAAGTGTCTGGGCATGAACTCCTCCTGAAGGCTCCCAACTGCGGATACCGCAATAAGAGTCCTGACCCCGACGTGCTTCATCGCATAGATGTTGGCGGCATAGGGTACTTCGCTGGGTGAAAGGACATGTCCCTCTCCGTGTCTTGGTAGAAAGACGACAGGGATGCCGTTATACTCGGCGAGTATCAGAGGAGCGGAGGGTTTGCCGAAAGGTGTTTCTGTAGTGAGCCTGCGCTCAACTACGACACCGTCGAGTGAGTACACACCAGAGCCGCCGATGATACCAATACGTCTTTTCATTATCTTCTCCTGGTTACGAGTAGATGTGCTGGGCTGAATATATTCCGCCCTTTCCCGGACAGGAAGAACCAGCAAATGAATAATGCCCGAATATACGGAAAGCGTTTGACCGGCCTTCCCTTCGACGCACTGAAAGAGTGGCTGGTCACCGAGATGCAGATGCGCCCTTTCAGGGCGGTACAGCTCTTCCGCTGGATCCATCTCAGACGCGTACGGTCCTTCGAACGCATGACGGACATATCGAGAGCAGCTAGGGAGCAGCTTGCAGCGAATGCTGAACTGACCGTTCTGCGTCCCTCGGATGCTCAGCAGGCTTCCGATGGCACCGTGAAGCACACCTTCATCCTGGACGATGGGGTCATAGTCGAGGCAGTCAGAATCCCTGAACCTCCAAGGATGACCGTCTGTCTCTCCACTCAGGCAGGATGCAGGATGGGCTGCTCCTTCTGCGCCACTGGGAGGAGCGGTTTTACCAGAAATCTGACAACTGATGAGATAGTGGCCCAGCTCTATTCCCTGACCGGTCCCGAGGGCGGGGACAGGATCAGCAACGTGGTCCTCATGGGTATGGGGGAGCCGATGGACAACTTCGAAGCAGTCTCCAAGGCGCTCTCGATCATCAGTGATGACCGCGGCATATGCATAGGTGCCAGAAAGATCACTGTTTCAACTGTGGGGATCCCCGGCGGCATTGCAAAACTTGCGGACCTCCCCGGGCAGTACGGGCTTGCGGTATCCCTCCACAGTGCTGTCGAACCTACGAGGAGGAAGCTGGTCCCCGCTTCCAGAGCCCTCCCACTCACATCGCTCAGGGATGACCTCCTCCGCTATGCGGAACTCAAGGGGCGCAGAATTACGCTGGAGTACTGTCTCATCAGAGATATCAACGATTCCATCATCGAGGCCGATGCACTTGCGAGGTTCGCGAAGGGGCTTCCCTGCAAGATCAATCTCCTCCTGTACAACCCCGTCCCCGGCCTGGACTACAGGCGCCCGAGAGAGAGGACAGTCAAAGAGTTTATGGACCACCTTTATCCCAGATGTCCTGCCGTAACCCTTCGCCGCTCCAGAGGTGCAGATATTGCCGCGGCCTGCGGTCAGCTCGCTGCGAGGCAGCATGATAGTACCGGATCAGGAGGTAATCGATGAGACAGTATCTGACATTTCAGCTCCGGAGATCGTTTCCACTGTTCCTTGTGCTAATCGCTCATGCAGCACAGCATCCAGTATCTGGCCAGCAGGTATTCACCAATGTAGCCACGCAGATGGGGATTACCGGTCTGACCGGCCTGGGGCATTCAGTCGGGTGGTGCGATATCGACAATGATGGTGATCTCGATACAGCACTGTCGAATCAGGACGGAAGCGGATTCTGGCTGTACCGGAATGACGGTTCATCCTTCACTGACATCACCGTCCAGGCTGGCCTTGGAGGGCTCGGAGCCTCCCGTATCCTCTGGGGTGAGGTGACGGGGGACGAGTATTCCGATCTCATACTGGATACCGGCTCCTCCCAGGGACTCTTCAGCAATGATGGAGACGGAACCTTCACTAACATCACTTCCGGAAGTGTTCTGACCGGTTCTCCTGACTGCGTCGCGGATTTCGATAATGACGT
>JAOZQW010000467.1 GCA_029932015.1 Candidatus Fermentibacteraceae bacterium | reverse complement strand
CCCAGGTGCGGCAAAACTGGAATCCAGCTCCGCCTGGAAAGCGATAGCATATGCCAGGTATTCAGCATCGAATGTAGCTGAATATATCTCCAGTGAGGCCCTTATCATGAATACGTAATCGTCCAGGAAGACTTCTTCTCCGGTCGAGCCCTGTATGATCGAATGAACGAGTCCTGCCCCGCTCTCTGCAGCCCTGCCGGCTACGAAGTCAAATCCGCGGATGGAGGCCTCGAGATATTCCGGACGATCAAGCACTCCAGCGCTTCTGGCCAGAGCAGCTATCATCAGTCCATTCCAGTCGGTAAGTATCTTCTCGTCCCTGAAGGGCCGGGACCTTGCGCTTCTTGCGTCGAGAAGTACGGGCATCGCTTCGGCCAGCCATGCGGGAGGGTTATCAAGCCCAGTTGCACCCTCGCTCACATGGAGCACACTTCTGCCCTCGATCTCGCTGCCTGGCTCCGCGAAGTTTCCCTGCGCAGTCAGACCCCAGTACCCGATCGCCTGTTCTGCAGTCTCCTCCCCGAGGAGCCCGATCATCTGATCAATCTTCCAGATATAGAAATCCCCCTCACCGGAGCCGCTGTCTGCATCTTCAGAGGAATAGAAGGCACCTTCAGGAGAGGTCATGTCACGAAGTACATACTGAATTGTCGACTCGGCCATCTCTCTGAAGACCTCGTCTCCAGTCGCCTCGTAGGTCTCAACAGCGGCAAGGATGAACATGGCCTGATCGTAGAGCATCTTCTCGAAGTGAGGTATGAGCCATCGTGCATCTGTTGAATATCTGTGAAGTCCGTAGCCGACCTGATCGTAGATCCCGCCTGATCTTATCGTTCTCATAGTATGAGCAGCCATATCCAAAGCTGAGCTCTCTCCGGTATCATGCCAATACCTCAGCAGGAAGAGGATCGCATGGGGAGAAGGAAACTTGGGTGCACCCCCGAATCCACCGAAAACGCTGTCGAACGATACTTCAAAAGCTCGGAAGCACTGGTCTGCCGTCTCTGCGGATATTGCCTGTCCGGAGACTGGTAAGGAAGAAAACGATACCGCTTCGGAAACTCTTAAGGCGAGGCTGTCCAGCCTATCCCTCCCGTTCTCCCATTCGGCCATCACGGCTGGGATGAGATCCATCATACCCATTCTTCCCTGCATAGAGTGCTTGGGAATGTACGTTGCGGCGAAGAAGGGATCACCTTCCGGGGTCATGATGATCGTAAGAGGCCAGCCTCCTCCCCCTGTGATCGCCAGGGAATAGCGCATATAGACCGCGTCAACGTCAGGGCGCTCCTCCCTGTCCACCTTCACGCAGATAAAGCCGTCATTCAGCAGGGCTGCGACCTCATCATCCTCGAAGCATTCCTCTTCCATGACATGACACCAGTGACAGCTCGAATAGCCGATCGAAAGAAATATCGGTCTCTGCAGTCTTCGTGCAGCCTCAAAGGCTTCCTCGCCCCACGGTCTCCAGTGGACCGGGTTGTCAGCATGCTGAAGGAGGTATGGGCTGGTCTCATCTGCAAGCATGTTACCCGACATCCCGTTATCCATGTCAGCAGCCCCTGTCCCCAGACATCCGGAGAACAGTATCGCTGCCAGTATCGGCAGAACCTTAGATAGTCCTCCGGAGTTCATGATTCACCTTCCTGATTTCCGACT
>JAOZQW010000143.1:394-6043 GCA_029932015.1 Candidatus Fermentibacteraceae bacterium | reverse complement strand
CCGGGGCTTCGTGGCTGGTAATGGCCGGGGCAGGCCTTCCGGGGCTTATCAAGGGACTCCTGCTCTCCTCCATCCTGCTGCCGTTCATGCTGGTGATGACCGTAAAGGACTTCTCCAAGGGCGAGATGTGCAGGGACAGATCAACAGGTATCGCACTGGCCTCCTTCCCTGTGCTTCTGCTGGTCGCCGCCCTGCTGACCCAGCCGAACAGCTGGTTCCAGATGAGGTACTACGTCCCGGCACTGGCAGCCATGCTCCTCGCTTCTGGACACTGGATAGTTAATGTACAGAGATGGAAGTCCAATGCGATCATCCTGGGTCTTTCAATGCTGCCGGGACTGATAGTCTTCGGTGCACGGAGGGCACAAGCCACTGCGGATGTGGCCGCACTGGATGTCTCCCCCGCCGTCTGGCTGGAGGAGAACGCTGCAGAGGATGCATCTGTGGCCGCCGCCGACATTGGCGCTGTGAAGTGGCTGACCGATCTCTATGTACTTGACCTGGACGGTCTGGTCACTCCTGAGCGTCTACCGAGTGATGCCACTGCCGGTTGGGAATGGATACAGGAAAGGGCCGACTATCTCCTGGCCTTCCCGGAGCAGTATTCCGACCTGCTCAAGGACGGCGTCGGATCTCTGGAGTTCCTCGAAGGGTTCGGCACGCCAAAGAGCATCATCTGCGGTGAGGACTCAGTAGCGATCTGGGCAATTCACTGATATCGAGGGTATTGCCAGCCGCTCTCAATACCGTAAAGGATGGACCTGATTCATATACTCCGATGGAGAATCCTCATGCGCTGCATTATTCTCAGGAACACCAGAAATGGTATTCTCCTGATGAATCTATACGGAGTCTCTGCATGAAATGCTCTTCTGATATGCGGCAGATCTGCAAAACGCGAGTAAAGCTATTCATGCTGTTGATTATGCTTCTCATACTGCCGTGCTGTATTGATAGCCCGGCCACGATGGAAGCTCCAAATGAGTACATTGCCGAGTTCGAGCTGATCTGGAACCTGTTCGACTCTAAATATGTAGGATTCGAGATAAAGGATGTTGATTGGAGTGCTGTCTACGAGGAATTCTCACAGCAGGCCAATGGCATTACTTCGGATGAGGAAATGCTTGACTTCATAATTCGCATGCTCTCCACCCTCCATGATACTCATGTCAATATCATTAACCCTGAAGCAGGCACGGTTCCGACCTTCGAACCCCAGATCCAAACAAATTGCGACCTGGATCTTGTTTTGGAATACCTTGCACCATGGGGATTCCAGTGGATGCAGGACAGTGTATGGGGCTACTGCCTTGCAGGATCGGATTCCATTCCGTACTTCATCATCACCTCGTGGGACGCAGAGATCAATATCAGTCTGTTTGATGATATTCTCCATCCGCTGATGAACCGTCCCGGGCTGATCATCGATTCGAGACTCTGCCATGAAGGTGCGGACGGTGCTATGAGAAATCTCACAAGGCGCTTTGTCGATGTTCTGAGAACAGGGTATCTACAGCAGAAACGTCTCAATGAGGAAGGCCATGAACTGACGGCCCCGGAGCCGATCTATTTTTATCCCATGGCCTGGCAATTCGATAACAGTACGGTGGTTCTGACAGGGGAACTCAATACGGGAGCAAGCGAGTTGTTCGCATGTGCCATGGCGGAGCTTCCTCATGTAGGTCTGATCGGGGATTCTACTGCTGGCTCCGCAAACTGGCCTGTCACATACTGGGAACTGCCGAATGACCGCTGGGTAACCTGTCCTGGGACGACCTTCCTCCGTCCCGACACAACCTATATTGAAGGTGTCGGAATACCCCCTGACGTCTATGTTGAGGCAACTCAGGAAGACTTTGCATCCGGTGTGGATCCGGTACTCGAGTATGCGTTCCTATGGCTCGGGGCTGTCCCGCCCGATCCCCCACCTTCAGACTGAAGTCAGGTATCGGAGGTGAGGATCAACAAGTACTCACCATTTGCATGGGAGGTGATATCCCAGGGAAAACCAGGGATATCGAGTACTTCCTGCCTATCCCCCGTCAGGTAATTCACAGAGGAAACCCGACTCATTCCGTCCCCGAGGTAACTCAGTACATAGAACAGGGTCGTTCCCGGTACACTGCACACATCGGTCGGATGTCCGGCGATGGTCACTTCCGTTACTGTGGGGAGGAAATAGTTGCTGCAAAGGGAGATGCTTCCATCGGAAGCATACCAGTCAGGATGGACCACTGCCCAGATCGATTCGGCCGGGAAGGCGGAAAGGTCTGAGCCTGCACTGCCCAGATTGAGATGACTCGTGTAGAAAGTACTGAGGCTGATCCTTCCAACGGTTCCATCTTCATCGGCGCAGCAGGCCAGGAGATACTCCTCCAGGTAGGATTCTGCGGCGAGTGAAACAGGAGTCTCTTTCAGAGGCTCAGTAGAGCGGAGAACTGTGTTGCTTCCAGTATCGACCTCCCTGATCCTGCAGTCACTCCCGTCCGCGACAAAGAAGCGCTGACTGCTGGTAGAAGCACAGAGAGCAGTCGGAAGGGGACCGGCTTCGAATTCGGCGGCAACGGAGTTCGTCTGCAGATCGACCTCAATGAGCTTGCCGGCAGCACCAATGATGTAGACCGAGCCGGGTTTCGGATAGATGATCTCTCCGTAACCGGAACCACTGCCGAAGCCGATGGCGTACGAACTGTCCAGGGTCATCGAGGGGGAATCGAACCTGTAAAGGATTCCAGTTCCTGAAGTCACGAGGAACTCACTGTTGCCCAGTGAACAGAGTGCTCTGCCATCCTCGATCCCGGAAACGTTCCCAGCGACGGTGTAATCAGATAGACGCAGCTTGACCACACCACTCGCCGCAGAGGAATCGTACTCCACAGGCTGATGACATGAGGTTCCGGCAATAAGAAGATATATGCTGAGGAAGAGAAGAGCTGAAGGCAACGACACAGAAGAGTGCTGGATCTGAAAAAGCTTCACTATCTCACATCCTACCAGAAGATGCTCATGCTGAGCAGGAAATGCCTGGCCGGAGCCCATGCGGCCGGATTCGACTGTATCCCCCCGGCATCTCCCGTACTCAGATACCACTCCGGATCAAAGATCCGAACAACATTGCTTCGATCGAAGAGGTTGTACACCGTGAGCATCATCTCCAGTTCGAAGGGATCTATCCATAGCCTGCGGGAAACACTCAGATCAGTCTGCATGGTCCAGGGATATCGCATGGTATTGATGAGAGGAAGAGAATCGCTGGACGGAGCGCTGAAGGGATATCCGCTCCCCCAGTTCCAATCCAGACTGATGGCACTTCCCTCAAGGACCCGTACACTTCCTACCAGTGGTCCCTCCCCCCGTTCAACTGCGAATCGGAGGGCAGCTGCGGCAGCATGACGCTGGTCCCAGTCGAGATAGCTCTCCTCGCTGGGGATTACCGAGTAACCCTCTGCAGAGTACTCGAACTGTTCGGTCGCCGAGGAGTAACGTCCTTCTGCCATGGAATAGGTATAGGACAGACTCCCGGACCACAGGCCTCCCAGCAGTCGCATAAGAGTCATTTCCATTCCCTGCACAGTCGCATAGCTATCATCATTCTCGTACACGAAGTAGGACTCCAGACCCGAGACGGATTGCGGCGTCGTTTGTATCAGTCCGGTGATCTGTTTGTGATAGGCCGAGATGGAGAGAGTCGAGAGATTATCAAGCCTGTGACGCACTCCTGCCTCATATGAAATTGTCTTGACAGGTTCCAGATCCGGATTCCCGACGATTGAGTAATCCCCTGACAGATTGTAGCTGGTACCGCAGTAGAGCTGGTTCAGATCAGGCATCTGGGAATAGTATCCATACATGGCGAAGAAGACGTCCCTGTCGGAAATGGGATGTGTGAATCCGATCCTGGGACTCAGGCTATACTTGATCGGCACTTCGGACGCTCCGGTCTCACCGGGAACCACCCGCCGGGTGTTGGGATCAAACATATCCAATCTGATCCCGGTGTTAAGTACCATTGCACCCGAAAAATCGGCGCTGCTCTGCAGGAAGGCTGCACCCGATCTGGGTGAAGCATTCCAGTTATTCACCCAGACCTCCCCGGGACCATCCGCATAAACACTGAAGTCGTAGATATCGTACAGCGCCCCCTCGACTCCAGTTTTCAACCGCAGTGTCCTGTTGAGCTGGCTGATCCACTCGACTCGACCTGAGAGGATGCTGCTCCTGGATTCAAGCCAGACGGCGGGGTGAACTCCGGAGTGATAGAATCCCAGCGAGTCCGCCGCCCTCTCGGAGAAAAAGGCCCCGAACCAGGCTGCGGGAGTCAGACCCTCACCAATGTATCCACCCTCTTCATCCCTGATCCTCCACCACCGGCAGAATTCGCTCCGGTCAACCATGATCTCGAGGAGGGAACTCTCCCCGAACATCCGCGATCCCCTCCATGTGAGTCCCCAGTTTTCATCGAATCGAATGGGCAACGCATAGTCGATACTGCCGCCGAGGTATGGTTCACCTTCTATGTAAACAGGCTGATCGAATCGGGACCAGGCCCATTCATCCCAACCGCCCTGACGGTAGGAATACCTCAGGAGAAAACCCAGACGGGTGAGTGGTTCGGGACGGTAGTTAAGGTTCAGGCAACCCGTCAGGTTGTTCTGCCAGTTATTCTCCCAGTTCCCCCGGCTGTCCTCCAGATTAAATCCGCTGCGCGACCATTCTGCAGCACCGAAGAACCTCATCTCTCCGGGAATGCGGATCCCGATCGATGGAAGCAGTATCCCGGTGATCGGATCGGGTCCACCGATACTGAGCTCCCCGTCCAGGCAATCCCCGCGATAGTTGTCATTGTCAGAGGGCAGGATGTGATTGCGCTGCTCGGTCTCCGAGGTGAATGCGGTCATCGAGCCGGCGCTTAAATTCATATCCATCTCCATCTCCTGTCCACCTTCCCGAACGGTCATCTCGACTATCCCGGAGAGAGCATTGCCATGCTCCGCCGCGAACCCTCCAGTGGTTGTCGAAGCCTCGGCAATTGCAGAAAGAGGGACCACAGAGATGAATGCGTTGGTCACTGGGGACCGGACCGAGACTCCGTTCAGCAGGAAGGCTACTTCACCGGATCGCCCACCACGCACATGCACCTCGCCTCCCCGCACACTGACTCCAGCCTGTCGCTCTATCACATCAAGTATGCTGGCAACCGACATTGTACTGATCTCGGTCCGGTCGACAACATGAATGGTTGAGGGGATATCCTCCAGGATGAGCTGCCTCTGCCCCGTCACATGTACGACGGTCTCCCCTACAACTTCCTCTTCCAGCACAAGATCAATCTTCGTGGTCTGGTCCGTGAGCACCGTCACACCCTCAAAGCTGGTGGAGCTCATTCCGACCATTCTCGCGGTGATAGTGTAGCTTCCGGGAGCAAGCTGAGCGATGTAATACTCACCCAATTGATTCGACATCGTCCCGAACTGCGAACCCTCAACAAGGATCGTTGCACCAATAACTGGATTACCATCCGCGTCGGTGACCTGTCCGATTATCGCTCCGGTCGTAGCCGCAGAGACAACCGATAAGGATGTGAGTACCAGGGCAAGAAGGAGTACCCATCCTGTAAGACGGTATTGATGAAGACTACTGCTCATTTTA
>JAOZQW010000143.1:0-384 GCA_029932015.1 Candidatus Fermentibacteraceae bacterium | reverse complement strand
TCATAAAGTGAGTAGCGCACGTATTGCAAGCAGTACGCCATTATGTGACCAGGGAGAGATGCTGGACATTACTGTGTTTTCGTATACCCATCCCCGAAATTTACTCAATAAGCTTCTCCTACGATTAACAGATATGTTGAACACGAAACACTGGTTGATGTAATCATCTGAAGTATATAATCCATTGGAAGAGGATAGAATCTCCTCTTTAGAGCACACTGGTTTCCTGCCATGGCGTAAAGACTGGAAAATCCCTGAAAGGGCTTCCACTAGTTGAAACCTATGTACGGACTGAAAGTGATCTTCGCTGTACTGCTTCTGCCCTCTATTGTTACCGCGATCGAGGTTGGGGAGACAATTGATCTAATCATCCCTGACATCAGT
>JAOZQW010000466.1 GCA_029932015.1 Candidatus Fermentibacteraceae bacterium | reverse complement strand
CTTGCCACAAGTGGAAGAGTTGAACTGAATGTGTATGACCTGTGCGGGAGAAATGTTTCCAGCAACTCAAGCGGTGAGTATCAGAGCGGTTCATACACAGTCAGGATCGATGCTTTGCAGCCTGGTATCTATTTCTGCCGAATGAACGCAGGTGAATACTCGTCTGTTCGAAGGTTAGTCGTTATCGATTGAGCAAGGTAGCAGAGAAGAGCGGTGCTTGAGAGTACCGCTCTTCCTTGCAGTTCTGATACGACTTAAGAGTCCGGAATCTCCAGTAAGCTGCAACATCGCAGATATTAAGTAGCACATGAGTGGCGAGTGCAAATGTGACCAGGTCCATTCCGGTAAGTACTAAATATAGATGTATCCGTCAGTAATATGCTATATACATGAATATAAGGAGATTATACACGTATTCGATAATAATAAACGTATAGACTATCCCGGAATATCTCATCATCTGATTCAGTGCAGTAATTATGCTGTACATATGAATGTGGTGGTGAGGGACTATTAGATCATTAGGCGGACTTCTGATCCTGCTCATAATAACTGCATTCAGCGGTGTAGCATTTGCGGATGAGCAGTTCATGAAGGACTCCACTGATGTGATCTTCGATTCGGAGACTGGGCTATTCTGGTTCTGTCTGTCTGTAGATGGTATGGCAGATGGTTGTATAGCTGAGAACCGCATAGAGGATCTGAACAGACATCGTGTTCCCGAGGGTGACAATTGGAGACTTCCAACCCTGCAGGAGCTTGAGAGCCTCTTTCATGATGCCGGTATAACCTTCGACACTATCATGCCATTCAAGCTTCCTCTGATGGACGGTAGACGTGTAAATCAGGTTATCTGTACTGATGGCATAGATTGGATCAAATTCAGTTTGCGCAGCGGATCAGAGAGAAGACTCGGATATAGGATTTGGCCTGGAGATAACGTGGCAGTGTGGGCAGTACGATGAATCCACGGGAAGAGGGCGGTGCTTCAGATGCTGAAGGATAATGCATCTGAAGGAGCTATGGGAGATTCATTCGGAGTGCATCATCCACAGGGATGCCCAGTATGTGGCAATCCCACGCTGGAGAACACAGGAGAGATGGAGTACACATGCTCCGGCTGCGGTCTGAAGATATACAGGAGACATTGTAGCACTCAGGTGGATACCGACGCTATCACGCATGCTGGATGTGTGGTATGTGGAGCAACCGGGAAACTGCGAGAGTGCCTTTTCTGCGGAGCAAAGCTCTGCGAGCGGCATTCTCAGGTCTGGAACGATCTGTCCTTTCATTCCTGCAGATCATGCACAAACAGCGAGACAAGGGATGAGTTTGTTCAAATCTAGAGACGAGAGCAGGAGTACGAGAAAATGCACCTTGAAGCTGGCCGTGTCTTTCACCGGCTTCATGAGAGTATCGAGGCTACGGCCTCAGCAGAAGAGAAGGTAGTCCTGAACAATATCACAATGCTGGGAGGGCTCATTGGACTGCTGATCGGCGTCATATTCATGATATTGTCCGTCAGCTTCTGGCCCATCACAATAATCGTCCTGCCGGTGCTAAGCGTGGTTATAACAAGAGTATTCAGCACCAGGCATCTGCCTGCCATTGCGAGTAGCCGTCTATCCAGGATACTGAAGGCAGATATCAACCGCCTGGATGATCTGAAGA
>JAOZQW010000465.1 GCA_029932015.1 Candidatus Fermentibacteraceae bacterium | reverse complement strand
CTGTTATTGTATGTTCTCCTGCCGTAATCCGTGCTAAGTAGAGTCCGTGTGAAAGATCGTCCACAATGATGGAGTGATCTTCCTGCTTCAGTTCTCCGTCCAGTGCAGTGGAGACAAGTCTGCCAGCCGTATCGTACACATCCAGCCGTACATGCATACAGGATGGAATGCCAAGCAGAAGTTCCAACGAGCCGACGGACGGGTTGCGGGCAGGAGCAAGAGTGAGACCCGAAGGCTCCGATCCTTCCTCGATGCCAGTAGGGTCCCAGGACACAGCCACATTGTTCAGTATGGGCGTAGCCATCGAGTCTGTCGTATGAAGCACTGCTTTGTACTGTATGTAGCTGTCACCGTCCGACACATAGGGCGCTATGCTCCCAGGTGATGTGATGAAGGGTGACCAGTCGCCCATGCTGGTGAAGTCATCGGAAGACCGTACCTGGAATCTGATATAGGTCTCTGGAGGAAGAGTGGCGCTCCAGTCAATAGTGTTCCAGTGGACATCGTTCACATACAGGATTGAGGATTCGAGGAAGCAGACGCTTTCATGGTAGATCCCTGGTGAGAAATCCCACCACATTGCAGTACGGGCTGGAACAGAGGAAGAACTATACCTGACTGAGAGATCATCCGTGCCATCATTGTTGAAGTCAGCTGGCCATGGATTGGCACACTGTTCTTCATATGATATCACCGGATGCAGTAGCCATTCGGATGCATCACCGTGAAGGTTCTCGTACCACATAAGGTAATAGGGAGATGAGCCCTCGGCGTTAGAGGACACAGCCACATCCGTATCACCGTCACCATCATAATCACTGGGTACTGCATGAAGTACTTCAAACGGATATGACGCTAGGACGCTACAGTTCCAGCTGCCGGGAGAGGTTTCCTTAAACACAAGAACATCTCCCGACGAGGAGAAATCGCAGGTAACAAGCTCCTGACTGCCCGTACCATCGAGGTTAGCAAAGGTCACACGCTCGAAATACTCATCGGTCGGGTACTCGATGACCTGCAACTCCCAGCCATCCGCCGATCCCATATTAATGTATAGATAAATCTCGTCAGCAATTCCACCGACAACATCACAATCACCATCGTCATCATAGTCGGATACATCTATAGAAGCTATGCTGGGAGTTGATGGCCCCCCCGATATTACATGCTGTGCCCAATCTGCACCATCACCGAGGTTCTCCCACCAGGCTATACCGTAATATGTGTCGGGGAATGAACCGTCTCGATATGTGCCTGCGATATCGATATCTCCGTCACCATCAAAATCAAGAACCTGCAGATTCCTGGTTGAATAAAGCCCCTCCGAGATATCATGCTCCACCCAGCCGCCGCTGATTCTCTCCAGCCAGATGAACTTGTCAGGCATACCGGAGTACGCTCCAGCGATGTCATTCAGACCGTCATTGTTGATGTCACCTGTGCCGATGTCGTCCATCTCGACAGGGATCGAACCTTTGACGAACTGCGTTCCTCCATTGATGTTGCGGTACCAGTAGCATCCGTCTGACATATGAACGAACACATCTGGATAATCATCATCGCTTATGAAGCAGGGCTTTGTCCATCCTAGATCTGAGTCGTAGCACACCTCATGCGATTCAGCATTCTCGTCCAGCATGACGCTGCCGGGAGTGCCGCTCCAGTTGACAAGGTATG
>JAOZQW010000142.1 GCA_029932015.1 Candidatus Fermentibacteraceae bacterium | reverse complement strand
GGTTACAGAACCAGAAGAGAAGGCGCCCTATCTCTCTTATGAAGGGCCATCCGAAGTCTACAAGCCTGTGCGTATCTCTGCCCAGTTCACGGAGGATGCTGTAATCAAGAGGGCCTGCATATACCTTTATCCTGTTATCACTCAACCCGATAGCAGGCGACTGATCCTCTCCGGAAGGGTAAAGGTAGCCGTATGCTCTTTCCATCGTCTCCGGCATCATGATGATCGCGAAATACTGTGATCGTGTCGCGATCCAGCGAACATTACCTACCGGCTCTATCCCCTCGATATCACCCGATTTTCTGCTCCTGACCTTCTCCGCGTTCCACTCCGCCTTGAAGTACCGCTCGGGATTAACCCCCTGCTCACTCACGGGTAGAACTCCGGCTGAGATACTCATAGTCTCTGATAGGCCTTCCGTCTCCACCATGAAGCCGTAATATCCCGGTTCAAATGTATATACGATCCGTGCTCCCTCAGCGGAAAGCATCGTGATCGTCTCGAATGAATTCTCGACTATCAGTGTATCCGGAGCCGTCGTCGCGAAGTACAAACCCCTTCCGAGCCAAGGGGTCCCATTGAAATCGACTACTCCACCCTGGCCGGCTCCGGGCATATCCTCATATTCAAGGAGTCTCCAGTTGGAGATGGCCCCGCCAAGTGTAGACAGGGTAGCCTCTACAAGATCTTCTCCGTCCTGTCTTATTATTACTGTAATATTTCTATCAACAAGTTCCATCGAGTCCGTCAGCGAATCCGGTGCCTGAGTCTCTGTCATCTGCTCCACATCAGCTGCTGTCCCGGTCTCAGCTTCAGTGACCGCTACTATGGAGGTGTCGAGGCTGTCTATGGAATTCGCGTCATCTGAGTCCGATCCTGATCCTCCCAGGAGCTGCCAGCTGACAAACAGCACTACGGCCATCAATCCTGCTACAAACAGAAGTCTCTTCTGGTCACTCATTTACGATTCTCCCACCTGTCGGGTACTGGGTCGAAGCCACCCTTTCGGAAAGGATGGCATCTCATTATCCGCAGTATTGCCAGCCAAGTTCCCTTCATCGCGCCGAATCTTCCCACTGCCACCAATGCGTACTCACTACAGCTCGGTTCATAGATGCAGCTCGGTGGGAAGATGGGCGATAATAACTTTCTGTAGAGCTGTATCAGGCCGAGGATGACATGTTTCATGCTGGTATCCCTACCTCTGAGAAGAGATACTTTCCTGTCCAGGTTGCATCATTCCGGTATCCTGTCGTTCCCGTCAAGCTCTTCCTCGAATTTCCTGTAGTCCTTCAGTATCATCTTCCAGGTCTTTCCGCCAAGCTTCCCTACCGGCAGAATTATCACATCAATCCCCTGGTCGGTCCTTCTTTGGCGTTCCAGCGAAAGGCTCTTTATTCTTCTTCTAAAGAGGTTCCTCTTCACTGAGTTGCCGCTCTTGGCCGACAGAGAAAACCCCAAGCGAATAATGCCCAGGGAATTCTTGACGTATACCGCTCTGAATGCGCTGCCCCTGAAGTTGCGTCCCCTTCTGAATACTCTTCTGAACTGGACGCTTCGCTTGATGGATCTCTCTTCTTTTTTAGAGTGGTCAGGGAATGAGCTTCTTGCGTCCCTTGCGTCTCCTGGCATTCAGGACCTTCCGCCCACTCTTGGTCGCCATTCTCGCCCTGAAGCCATGTCTTCTGGCTCTGGACAGGTTGCTTGGCTGAAACGTTCTCTTCATTCTCTCCGCCGATCTCCTCGGGAGCTCCGCCTTGACGAGGGCAGGATGTCTCCAACAGTTTTCAATGTTGCTTCACCAAAAGCCGGTACTCGACTTCGGCGAACCTGGAAGTTAGCCAACGTCCGTCTATCTGTCAAGTATTTGCTGCAAATGAATATAGGTTCAAATTGTTTTCAACAGCCTTCCTTGTGTTCCTGGAAGCGTTTTACTAACTTGTTGAATGTCAATCCTTTATTCGCAAAGGAGACTGTGCATTACTGTGTGGATAAGTTATGTTTCTTACTGTACGATAACGTTTTGAGCTTCTCTTGATGATTGAGTCCTGCTATGGATGATGTAACGAATACCGAACTATGGGAGCGCTGTCTATCCCTGGCGAGCGAGATGATGGATGAAACCGCATTCCGCTCCTGGCTTGAGAAATCCTCCTTCGAGGAGCAGGAAGGCAGCAGGCTCTTAATACGGTTTCCGAATTCCTTCGTAGCCGGTCATGCGAGGGTCCGCTACGGAGATATGATGGAGAAGATACTGCGGGATGTTTCAGGAAGACCTGACCTTGGCCTGAACTTCGTCGGCTCTCCAGCCGGTCCCGGCCCTGTTTCCAGACCTTCACCCACACCCGGCAGATCTCATGAAGGACCCAGAGCAGATTACCTGAGACCCAGCTACACCTTCGAACGGTTCGTCGCAGGTCCGAATAACCAGCTTGCCTATGCGGGAGCTCTTGCAGTGACAAAGGAGGGGGGGGCCTCCAGTTACAATCCCCTTTTCCTCTACGGCGGTGTCGGTCTGGGCAAGACGCACCTCATTCAGGCGATCGCTCACAGGATCAGACTCCAGCCTGATGTCAGAACATACCGTTACCTTTCCGCAGAACTGTTTCTCCAGCAATACATTGCCGCTCTCGAAAGAAGCGAGATCCCTCTATTCCGGAACAGATATCTGGATGTTGATTTCCTCCTAATGGATGATATCCAGTTCCTTAAGGGCAAGGAAAGAACCCAGGAGGAGTTCTTTCACCGTTTCAATGAGTTCTACCTGAACGGCAAGCAGATCGTCATCACCTCCGACCGTCCTCCTCACGAGCTCGAGGATGTTGAGGAGCGCCTGGTAAGCAGGTTCCAGTCAGGTCTTGTAGCTGACATCAAACCTCCTGAGTATGAGACAAGGCTTGCAATTCTACACCTTCTCGTCAGAGACGAGAGGATTGTAGTAGGTGATGATGTCCTCGATTTCATTGCCAGGTCTGTCAGGAAGAACGTACGTCAGCTGGCGGGTGTTATTCACAGGCTCGCGGCCAACTCTAGGCTCAATGGCGCTGATATCGATATGGACCTCGCACAGAAGGAGATATCCTCTTCCCTGGGGTCTATTTCAAAAAGACTGACTGCAGGAAGTATCGCATCACTTGTAAGTCAGTCCTTCGGTGTTACCCCGAACCAGCTCAAGGGCAAGCAGCGAAAACGGGAGGTTCTCATTCCCCGCCAGGTGGCAATGTTCCTTATCCGGGAGTTTACTTCATTATCTCTCAACGAAATAGGTTCCTTCTTCTCGGGCAGAGACCACTCCACAGTACTCAACTCGATCACCCGTATTGAACTGCTATCCTCTGATGATCCGACCCTTGAGCGGAAAATAGCCGATATCAGGAGAGAACTTGTTTCGATATGACGAAACCTGTCTTCTCTCCTGTTCATATCTCAGTGGATTCTTCTGTTGATATCTCTGCCTGTTGAAAACCCGCATTTCACTGAACGGTTTTCCACATTATTTCAACATCGCCGGACCAGCTTCTCAATGCCATTCGAGGTGGCATCTCAACATCTCCACATGTATAATAACTATCATACTGTTCTCTATATCTGAAACTCTATAAAGGTGGAGGATTTCCATGATCAAGCTCCTTGTAAATCAGTCAGATCTGCTTAAAGGTCTCAATTCCGTAGCAACAGCTCTACCTGCGAGAAGCAGCCTTCCATATCTGACCAATGTTCTTATTGAAACTACAGGCGACAGGCTGAAGCTTGCTGCAACGGATCTCGACACAACAGTGATCACTACGATACCGGCTTCCGTGACCACTTCCGGTACGATCACGCTTCCCGGGAAGAAGTTCCACGAAATCATAAGAGAACTCCCGGAAGACGAGGTCAGACTCAACGGGACGGGGAACAGGATCACAATCAGTTGCGGAAAGGCCTCGTTCACACTAAGCGGCAGTTCCAGCGAGCAATTCCCATCTCTTCCGGCTCTCGGAACGGCGGAACCCGCAATACTTCCTATTGGTGTACTTTCTGAAGCTATTCGAAAGACGGCATATGCTGTTGCCAGAGACGACTATAGAGCAACCCTTAATGGGGTACTAGTCAATATTGGACCTGACGGATTTGAGATGGTAGCCACGGACGGACACAGACTAAGCTGCCTTGCGCTGAAGAGCCTATCATCACAAAGCACGATCAAAGCACTGGTTGCGCCCAAAGCACTTAACCTGTTCGCTAAGCTGTCAAGTGAAGGAGACGTTAAAGTCCGTTTTCAGGGATCACAGATATCATTCGAGTTCAATGAGACACAGATATTCAGCCGGACGATAGACGGTGAATATCCTCCATACAGAAAGGTAATACCAGACGACAACAGCAATGTCCTGAAGGTCGACAGGCAGGAACTGATAGCCGTTCTACGCAGGATCAAGACGATGGCAAACCCGACGACGCACCAGGTAAAATTCTCTCTTGAGCCCGGGGCCGTTGTCGTTCATGCCGAGAGCGCGGATGCGGGGGAAGCTCTCGAAGCTCTCAATGCGGAATACGCCACAGATCCTTTCCAGATAGGCTTCAACGGAAATTTCCTTATGGAGGTCCTCAGGAATATGGGCTGTTCCAGCATTCGCATGATGATGAAGAATGCAAGCACGGCGGTAGTCATACAGGATGAAGAGGAATCCGAGGATGGAGACAGCTACATCGCACTGCTGATGCCTGTCAAACTTGCTCAGACAGAAGCTCCCGCACCGGAGTAAAAGGGTTTTGCAGAATATGCGGGCCAGAAGCCGAATGAAACGGCTCGACGATCTTGTTAATGAGTTCTCCAGGAAATTCGAACTGGGGAAGGGACTCAGAAGGGAACGGGCACTCAAGCACTGGGCCGTTGCCGCAGGCGAAAAGCTTGCACGATATACAAGACCGGCTGGTTTTGACAGGGGGCTGCTAAAAGTGATCGTACTGCACCCGGCTGCATCAATGGAGCTCGGGCTCAGAAAGGCGGATATACTGAAGCGGCTCAACGATCTGGCCGGAGAAATACTGTTCCATGAGATCAGATCTGTCACGCCTGGCAAGAGGAAGGGCGTTTATTTTGACCGACCGTGATAACGGTATCCATGAAAACGGGACCGAGACCTACGATGCCGATTCGATAAAGGTCCTCGAAGGGCTCGAACACGTCCGCAAGAGACCCAGCATGTACATTGGCTCTACTTCTCAGATGGGACTTCACCACCTGGTCTGGGAGGTCGTCGACAACAGTGTTGATGAAGCACAGGCGGGATTCTGCACAGAGATAGAGATAATTCTACATGAGGATAAGTCTATCTCGGTCAGGGATAACGGCAGAGGCATTCCGACAGGGATGCACAAGAGCGGGAAGCCGGCTCTGGAGATCGTGATGACGACACTGCATGCAGGGGGCAAATTCGATAATGCCGCATACAAGACCTCAGGCGGTCTGCACGGAGTTGGCGTGAGCGTAGTGAATGCCCTGTCAGAAACACTACATGCAGAGATACATAAGGAAGATGGCGTCTACAGCCAGGACTACGAGCGCGGTCAGCCTGCAGGACCACAGGAATTTAGCACTGCGACGGGGCTGCGCGGAACATACATCCGCTTCAGGCCGGACTATGAGCAGATCTTCGAAACCGACGATATCAAGTACGAAACCCTTTCTGTCCGGATGCGGGAACTCGCATACCTCAACAGCGGTCTGATGATACGGCTTATCGACAGCCGTATCGGCGGCAGCGAGAGAAGGGACGATTTCCGTTTTGAGGGAGGGCTCCGCTCTTTCGTTGCCTATATAAATGAGGCTCATCATATCCTGCATACCGATCCTGTAAGTATTAGAGGAGAGATACAACTCGAAGATGAGGGAATGGTCTTATCAGAGGTGGCACTGCAGTACAATAACGGCTACCAGGAGGACATATACAGCTTTGTCAACAACATAAATACCATCGACGGAGGCACTCACCTGTCCGGACTCAAATCAGCCCTGACCAGGTCCATCAATGAATACGCGGGGAGCAACAATCTCCTGAAGAAATCGGATGATACGTTCTCGGGATCGGACGTGAGAGAGGGTCTTGCAGCGGTGATAAGTGTCAAGATCTCCGACCCGC
>JAOZQW010000464.1 GCA_029932015.1 Candidatus Fermentibacteraceae bacterium | reverse complement strand
TTTTTACTCATCTACCTATATCGGCCTGAGTGAAGCAGGGGTGGGGGCTGTTTTGGTTGAAGTCGTCAGCAAAGGGGAAGCTCCGGTCCTGGCTCCCTCGGCTCGATCTGGCTCGAGAGCTTCCTGAGGACGGCCCTGATGCCTTCCTCCAGAACCGGATGGTAGAAGTCCAGCTCCAGCATCTCCCGGACGGTAAGACCCCTCTGTATCGCCCATGAGAGCATATGTGCGATGTGCTCACCGGCTGGCAGGACCATCTCGGCCCCGAGGAGTTTCGAGGTGCTATTCGAAGCGTACATCCTCAGGAGTCCCACATTCTCTCCGGCAGTCATCGCCCTGGCCTGCCCTGAGTAGTCCATGCCTGCCACCAAGGCATCGTCCAGGTCCAATTCAGTGAACCTGAGCCCTGTGTAGGCGATGTTGGGGTCGGAGAAGACGATACCTATGGGCGCACTTCTGCAGAAGGATCGGTCGTCTTCACCGTCCCGTGCAGCGTTATAACCCGCGATATGTCCATCGTCAGCCGCCTCGTGGAGTATCGGAGCCCTTCCGTTGACATCTCCGGGGAGGAAGACCGGCAGGTCGCCAACCCGCAGTGTGTGCTCACTGAATGCCGGAAGGCCTCTGCTATCCAGTTCGACTCCCAGGTTCTCCAGACCGAGTCCATCGATATTGGGTTGTCTGCCTACTGCTACGAGAACCTTCTGTACAGTTATCGAGCCGCCGTCCCAACGGACCTTCACGCCACCGCTCTCTCCATGGTCCAGATCGACCTTCACGCCAGTATGGATGGGGAATTCCCCTGCTATAATGTCCATTGCGGCTCCTGCAACCTCCGGGTCCGTTATCCCTCCCACAGTCTGGAGGGCATCGAAACCGGTTACTTCAACGCCGAGCCTGGACATAGCCTGGGCCAGTTCGAGGCCAATTGCTCCGAGTCCCACCACAGCCAGGCTGTCAGGCAGATCATCCATCTCGAAGATCGTATCGCTGGTCAGGAGATCATCCCCGAGTTTCCGCCATGGACCTGGAACTATCACCTTTGAACCAGTTGCAATAATGAGATTACCGGTCTTTATCCTCTCGCTGTTGACCTCGATGAGGTTGGGAGCAAGGATTCGTGCTCTTCCCGCGATGTTGTGGCTGCTGTCAAGGCTGTCGGTCGACTTCCTGACACTCGAGACAAAGCGATCGCGGAGCCTTCTGACTCTCTCCAGAACAGCCCTGCCGTCCACCGATATACTTCCATCAAGGCGGAAACCCATCTCGCTATAGAGTCTTTGCTTATGGAGGATGTCGGCCGCCTCTATCAGGGCTTTGGACGGCATGCAGCCCACCCTGGCACATGTAGTTCCGTATGGGCCATCGTTCACGATGACGTAATTGTCCGTTCTCGCTCTTACCTGCCCGAGGGCAGATAGGCCCGCGGTTCCGGACCCTATTATGGCTATATCCACTTCACGAGACACTGTAATTCCCTCCATTGTGGCTGCCGCATTCCAGATCACTCATTCGCGCGGTACGGTCGGACTTCACCCGGAAGCCAAGTATAGCATGTCCTGTGCCGGACTCCATGGATGGTTCCAGTTCTCATTGCCTATCCTTACACGTTGGTTCCCCGGGAGAGTAGAGCAATCTATCTGATGCCGATTGACCAGGGGGAACTTCCGCTGGTATATCGTATCCT
>JAOZQW010000463.1:1147-1689 GCA_029932015.1 Candidatus Fermentibacteraceae bacterium | reverse complement strand
CATCGGCGTTACTCCCCTCCATGCAGGATACGAGGCGGTAAAAGAGGAAGCCGAGAAACTAGGCGCCAGGGTCACCGGCTCCGAAGTGGTTGGACTCGTGCCGCTCTCCGCCATGCTCGATGCAGGCCGCTTCTATATCGATAAACAGAATGACGGTCTTCTGGCCAGCGGCAGGCAGGCAAAAACAACGGGAGTGCCTGAGGGGGATCTCATCGAAGTTGCCATTAAGTCGATGGGTCTGAGGGATGTCGCACCATTCGATCCGAATGAGAAGATCATCGAATATATGGTCGCCGAGAAAGGTGTTGACCTCTCCGGAATGACATGCAGAGGCTTCACGAACGAACTCTCGATCGATTCACCCGCCCCGGGAGGCGGGTCAGCTGCCGCGCTCATGGGTGCTCTCGGAGCTGCTCTGGATTCGATGGTGGCAAATCTGACTGTCAAGGACCGGAAATGCAGAGAGAACTGGCCCCACATGCGAATACTCGCCCCGGAAGCCCAGCGCATCCAGGCCGACCTTCTCAAGGCGATCGATGATG
>JAOZQW010000463.1:0-1137 GCA_029932015.1 Candidatus Fermentibacteraceae bacterium | reverse complement strand
AGCCAATAGACAGGACGGCGACGTCATATCAGCTGTCAAGGAGGCCATAGCGGTCCCCCTCCGAGTACTCGAGCAGTGCCCCGAGATAGTCAGTATGGCAGGCCTCCTTGAGGAAAAAGGAATGCAGACATCCCTCTCCGATGCAGGCGTGGCCGCAGCCGCAGCAAGAGCAGCCGCCATGGGAGCTTACTACAATGTCCTCATAAATCTTCCCGAGGTAAGCGACGACGAGGAGTACGCAACAATGATCAGAAATAGGGCCGAGGACTCCCTTGCCGAAGTTCTTCGGGGAGCAGATGAGGTGCTGGACAGGGTCCGAACCAAACTCACAAAAGGGCTGGAGGGGTAAGTTGAGCAACAGCAGCATTCAGCGAAGCCTGTTCAGACCGGATGAACTTCCCCGCGAGTGCAACGAGGAACTGAAACAGTTCTGCAGAGATGCGAGGGGAGATATCATACGGATGACAACCCTCGCCGGCAGCGGACATCCGGGAGGCTCCATGTCCTCCGTCGATACTTTCGCGCTCCTCTGGTCCCAGGCAAATGTTGATCCCGCTTCTCCTCTGAAGGTGGGGCGTGACAGGATAATCGTGAGTCACGGGCACACTTCCCCGGCGGTCTACTCCGTTCTGGGCAGACTCGGCTACTTCAATCTCAACAGGGCAGTCGCCACATTCAGGAAGGCCGGCAGTCCGTTCGAAGGGCATATCGAACGAGCTATCCCGGGTGTGGAATTCACATCGGGCAATCTCGGGCAGGGTGTCTCCGTCGCCGCGGGAATGGCTCTCGCCGACAGAAGCAGGGGGATAAGGAACCATACCTGGGTCATCACCGGTGACGGTGAGCACCAGAAAGGTCAGATATCAGAGGCAAGACGCTTCATCAGGGCAAACGCGCTCAATAACATCACGGTCGTCGTGGATTGCAACGGTCTCCAGATCTCCGGACGTACGGACAGGGTCATGTACACCGACATAGCCGCTGGATACAGGGCAGATGGCTGGGATGTCTACGAAGTGGATGGTCACAACCTCTCTGCTCTCTACAGAGCTCTCAAGCCACAGTCTCCTTCCAGGGCTCCAAGACTGATCCTGGCAATGACAGTAATGGGCAAGGGAGTCTCCTTCATGGAGAACG
>JAOZQW010000462.1 GCA_029932015.1 Candidatus Fermentibacteraceae bacterium | reverse complement strand
TTGCGATGCGGCGGTCAGCCATCTGGCTGATATGCACAAGGCCATCCTGATGTACACCGACATCGACAAAGGCGCCGAAGTTGGTGACATTGGTGACAATACCGGGGAGGATCATTCCCTCCTCCAGATCCTTCATTTCATGAACATCTGCGAAGCTGAAGGTCTGGAAAGTCTCCCTTGGGTCACGTCCCGGCCTCTCCAGCTCTTCCATGATATCTCTCAGTGTGGGAAGCCCTACTCTGTCATCTACGAAATCCTGAAGCCGGATCTTCTGTCGCTGTTCCGCTGAACCGATGAGTTCCCGCACGGTTATGCCGAGTGAGTCCGCCATCTTCCTTACTATCGGATAGCTCTCAGGATGTACGGCACTGGCATCCAGGGGATTCTTTCCATCGGTGATCCTGAGAAAACCGGCACATTGCTCGTAAGCCTTTGGTCCAAGCCTGGCGACCTTTAGAAGCTCCCTTCTTGAGGTGAATGGACCATGCTCCTCCCTGTATGCTGCGATGTTCGCTGCAATGGCGGGAGAGAGGCCTGATACATAGGCGAGGAGCTGTCTGCTGGCGGTGTTGATCTCTACACCAACTGTGTTTACGCAGCTTTCCACAACCCCGTCCAGAGACTTCTTCAGCATACCCTGATCCACATCGTGCTGGTACTGGCCGACCCCGATGGACTTGGGATCCAGCTTCACGAGCTCTGCCAGTGGATCCTGCAGTCTGCGACCTATGGAGACGGTCCCCCTGACCGTGATGTCGTGGTTTGGAAACTCCTCCCTGGCAGCCTCTGAAGCGGAGTAGATCGAAGCGCCGCTCTCGTTCACCGAGACCACGGTCACATCTCCGGGAAGGTCTGCCTCAGCCAGGAAGACCTCAGTCTCCCTGCCGGCGGTGCCATTGCCTACAGCCACAAACGTGGTGCCGTGCTTTCCCGAAAGATCCCGGATGATCTTCGCAGCCCTGCCCCGCTCCCCTGAGGAGCGGAAAGGATGGATGGTGGTCCAGTCCTTCAGAGCACCCTGGGCATCCAGACAGACGACCTTGCAGCCTGTCCTGAAGCCAGGATCCACGGCCATGACCGCCTTCTGGCCGAGTGGAGCGGCAAGGAGGAGCTTGCGGAGATTGAGAGCGAACACCCTGATGGCTTCTGTATCCGCTTCTTCCTTGCTCCTCTGGCGGGTCTGGTTCTCCATGGAGGATGCCAGCAGACGTTTGCATCCATCTTCTGCTGCGTCAAGGATAAAGGAACCCTCATTCGAGTTACTGTCCCTGATCTGCCTGCGCACCACTATTTTCAGCATCTCATCCACTGGAACTTTTATCATGAGGGAGAGGACTCCTTTATCCTCGCCTCTGCGCATTGCCAGGACTCTGTGAGAGGGGGTTCGGCGGACAGGTTCACTCCTGTCGAAATAGTCCCTGAATCTGGAACCCTCATGTTCCTTCCCTGGAAGGACCCTGCTCTCCCAGGTGCCCTTTGACCAGAAGAGATTCCGCACGGATTCTCTTGTCTCGGCCACTTCCGTGAGTTCCTCGGCCAGAATATCGCTCGCACCTGCGAGGGCATCCTCCACAGACGATACACCCTTGTCCGTATCAATGAACTCAGCTGCGTATTCCTCCGGATTGCCATCCTGCTGTGCCAATATCCTGTCAGCAAGAGGTTGCAGACCCATCTCCCTTGCTTTAGTTGCCC
>JAOZQW010000141.1 GCA_029932015.1 Candidatus Fermentibacteraceae bacterium | reverse complement strand
CCCGTTTTGCGCGGGGAGGCCTCCCTTATATGCCGAGAAGCCCCGGACAGTGAGAGCAGCGGAGCAATCGCCCGAGAAAGACTCCCTGTTCCCCCGCTTGACCGGGAAGGCGTCCTGGTGCAGTATCGTGTCTGTCCCGGTCCGATACCGGAACAGACCGGAAGACCGTGAGAGCCCCGGCGCAGAACAATCAGGAGTAGATTCCGATGAACAGGATATTGGCAATCGCCAATCAGAAGGGCGGGGTTGGGAAGACTACCACTGCCGTCAATCTTGCTACAAGTCTGGCCATGTTCGATCAGGAAGTCCTTCTGATAGATCTCGACCCCCAGGCGAATGCCACCAGCGGACTAGGCCTGGAAGGGGATGAAGGCCCCGGTATACAGGATCTTCTCCACGGAGAGGCTGCTCCTGGTCTGGTTATCAGGGACACTGCTGTCGAGGGCCTGAAAATGATCCCGGGGTCGCATGATCTGGCCGGTCTTGAAATAGAACTGGCATCAGCTGATTACAGGGAATTCCTGCTGGCGGAGGCCATAGAGCCGATAACGGGAAGCTTTGATTATGTGCTGATCGACTGCCCTCCCTCTCTTGGATTAATGACTCTTAACGCTCTGGTTGCGGCCAACGAGGTCCTGGTCCCTCTTCAGGCGGAGTACTATGCGCTGGAGGGGCTCTCCCATCTCATGAAGACGGTCAGGAGTGTTAGGCAGCATTGGAATCCAGGACTGAAGCTCAACGGGGTCGTGCTCACGATGTTCGACAGCAGACTGAAGCTGAGCAACGAGGTTGCGGCGGAAGTCGAGGAGTTTCTCGGACGAGCATTATACAGCACAAGGATTCCTAGGAACGTAAGATTAAGCGAGGCACCGAGTTATGGACTGCCAGCCCTATTATATGATGCACGATCCACGGGAGCAAAATGCTACCTTGGTCTTGCGGAGGAGGTGCTGAATAAGAGATGAGCGGTAGAAAGAGGAAAGCACTGGGGAAGGGGCTTGGAGAAATATTCCCCGGAATCGAAGGAGAAGCGGAGTTCACGATCTCCGGAGGAGTAGACGTAGACCTTATTGATCCCAATCCTTATCAGCCAAGAATCGAGTGGAGTAATGAGGATATAGCCTCTCTTGCCGCATCAATAAAAGCGCAGGGGATCCTGCAGCCGCTGGTTCTCAGGAAGAGAGGCAGGCGTTACCAGCTCATCGCCGGAGAACGCCGGCTGCGGGCCGCGAAAGAGGCAGGACTCAGTAGTGTTCCGGCTGTTGTCAGGGAAGCAGATGACAGGCAGATGCTTGCACTTGCATTGATGGAGAACCTTCAGCGTCGGGATCTCGGTCCCATCGAGAAGGCGGAGGGATTCAGGAGACTGGCGGAGGAATTTGGACTCACACAGCAACAGATAGCGGAGCAAGTGGGGTTCAGTAGACCGGCAGTAGCCAACTTCCTGAGACTTCTCGAGCTTCCCGATGCGGTGCAGGACCTTCTTCGTGCAGGCAGGCTTCAGATGGGTCACGGACGAGCTCTGCTCGGACTCAAGGATGCAGCCTCCATCGAGAGAACAGCTAATCAGGCCGCGAAGAGGGGCTATTCCGTCAGACAGACGGAGGAGCTTGTCCGGCTGAAGCGGAAGGAGGGCTCCCCCCATCCCCGCTCACGAAGGACAGGAGAGACCTCGAAGGACAAAGAGATAAGAAAGCTGGAGGAGAGCCTTCAGAGATTGCTCATGACAAGGGTCCGTATTTCCGAAGTGAAGGGTTCGGGGAAGGGCGATATCAGTATTTCATATCACAGCCTGGACGAACTGGACCGGTTGCTCGAGATACTCCGCAGAGGGGTATCGAGAGGAAACTGAGCGAGGATCTGCCTGGAAGTTGACCGGTTTGGAACACAGGGATATACTCCCGCGGAAGGAAGAAAGAGAGGAGGTCAGAATATGGCACACAAGATAGCTGATACCTGTATCGCCTGTGGAGCATGCCAGCCCGAGTGTCCCGTCGATTGTATCAAGGAGGGTGAGATCTATATCATCGACCAGGATACCTGTATCGACTGTGGAGCATGTGTGGCGGTCTGTCCCGTAGACGCAATACAGGCCCCCTAGGCTCAAGGCATAGAAGCCTTACCTGGAAGAAGCCGGCGGAGTACGCAAACTCCGTCGGCTTATCAACTACAGCTCGAAGTCAGACAGATCACTATCCTTGACTCCCTCTGCAAGCTCTACAAGCGAAATGCTTCTATAACACTTCAGGATTCTGCTCAGTTTCGAAATGGTGTTATGACCTGAATTGTGATGCTGTCTTATCCGCTGAAATAGATTCATTCTACCGGAGATGTTCATTGAGTCGATCTCCCAGGGATGGAAATAGAGAACTGGTATTATTCCGGAATTCGAGAGAGAACGAAGCAGTAATCGATGCAAAAGTCCCGGATAGAATCTGAGATATGCTCCCCCCGCAACAGGCATCTTTAAACCTGCGATCGGGACCGATGCCAGAGGCAGCTCGACTATCGAACTGTTCGTCCCACGAAGGGAAAAAGGCTCTCGGGGAGCTTCCGGTATTCCATAGCGCATCTTGAACATGGGATAGACACTGCTGTCGTATTTGAATCCCCTTGCCACAATTTCATCAATCACCCAGGAAGTGGTATTCTTAATAGAGAAACTGGGCGCTCTGAAGCCGACAGGAGCAGGAATGGACAGGGAACCGATAAGGTCGAAGAATCGGTCCAGATTCCTGCAGAACTCCTCCCTGGTGAGCGAAGTAAGCTCGACATGATCATAGCCGTGGTAGGCGACTTCATGACCTCTTTCAAGGACTCGGTGAACAAGATCTGGATGACGCTCGATTATCCATCCGAGAAAGAAGAAAGTAGCCTTGCCTCTGTGGGCATCAAGGATATCCAGTATGCGATTCAGAATACTGCCGATCCTCATCTCCATTCGGTCCCACTGGGAATCAGGGTACCACTTTCTGGCCGCCTGGGTCTGGAACCACTCCTCAACATCGAAGGAGATAGCGATTGCCGGCTTCTCTCTGACTGTAGCTGTGATCCTGCCGCCGAGATCGAGAAAGCTCCGAACCTCTTTCCTTGTCGGGAAAGTATTGGTTGTTGCCTGGTCCGGAGGATTCGGCATGAGTTCGTATTCACCCTGCTCGATAAGAATAAGGCCTTCAGATACGATATCTGCGGCAACGCTCTTCGATCTTGCCAGAAGCTGATGAAGCGAGGAGTCATCAATGCTGCAGTCGATACTCCTCTGCAAAAGAATCCCACCTGCATCCAGGCCGGGTGTCATCTCGTGAAGAGTAACGCCGGGAGTATCTCCCTTATAGAGCGACCAGAAGGAAGGCATCATACCCCTGTTCCCGGGGAGGAGAGAGGAATGCACATTCCAGCATCCAAGCCGCGGGATACTGAGAACCTTGCGTTTGAGTATCTGAGGACATGCCAGGGAGATGATCACATCCGGCTGAAGAGATTCGAGCAAGTCCCTCGATTCCCTGGAATTCACCCTTCCAAGGGAAACGAAATCGACGATCTCCCTCTTTGCGGTCTGTCTGAGAGAGTGGGAATATCGAGTTGGCAGATTCAGGGCTCCGGAGATCTTCAATCCAAGGAATCTGACAAGCTGAACGAAGAAACCGAAGAAGCCGTAGAGCGACATGTAACGCCGGAGGTTGAGAAGAGGCTTCCTGAGAGATCCATGACCCTGGAGAGCAGCGATGGTATAGCGATTGAAGGGATTCCTCCTGATAATACGGCCGATTGTCCCAGGGATATTGAAAGGCTCATCATCGCAGAGGAACACGACATTCATGAGAGGGGATCGGACCTTCGTATACAGCGAGAACAGGTCATCGACCATTCTCTTTGCTGAGAAGGGTTCCAGATCCTCGTCCACATCAGCCATCATCTGCTCAGCGCCGTCAGGAAGGTCGAGAACTCTGATCACATCGGAAGCCAGAGAATCGACATCCCCCTCTTCAGACAGATAACCGTTGCGGCCATCGCCGATCAGCTCATGGATTCCTCCGACATCAGTGGAAACAACCGGGACCCCGGAAGCAAGGGACTCTAGTAGGGCTCGGGGAAGCCCTTCAGTACGGGATGTAATTAGGAAGACATCAAAAGCGGGAAGGATCCCGACAATATCCTTTCTGCTTCCGAGAAGGAGGATTCTGTCAGAGAGTCCCATCGAGCTGATCATACTCTCCGTTTTTTTCATCAGAGGACCGTCGCCCACGAGGATGAAGAGGCAGTCAGGCTTGCTATCGAGGACTCTTCCGGCGACAGAAAGGAAGATGTCCGGAGCTTTCTCGGGACAGAAACGCATAACAGAGCCTATTACCGGCACATCGGGACTGATACCGAGCATATTCCGTGCCTTAAGCCTGTCGCCTCTTGCGGCACGGAAATCCTCGAACTCAACACCGCTTCGTATGATCCTGTAATCATCGAAATGACCTAATCCGTGACGGAGAGCCTTGTCTCTGTCCCTTGGACTAACACAGATATTGATATTGGCAAGATTGAAGCCGATCTTTTCGAGGAAGACATACAGCATCTGCGTGAACGAATTCATTGAATCGTAGAACGGCCATCCATGCGCGGTCTGAACAGTTGTTACGTCTGGAAAGGCGGCAGCAGCGATACGTCCGAGGAACCTTGCCTTGGAGCCATGTGTATGTACGATATCATACTCACCGCGCTTGATCTCCCTTCGGATCTCAAGCAGAGCACGGAAGTCGTACAGAGGGGAAATGGTCCTCTTCAGATGGGGGGCGACCCGGATATCAAGACCCCATTCTGCGGCAAGGTCAAAGAGATCCCCCTCTTCCGGTCTCTCTGGACCGCAGAGGATGGCCGAGGGATACCCCATGGCGTCGATATCCCTGGTGGAAATGAGAGTATTGAGCTGAGCACCGCCGACAGCCAGCTTCGTTATTATGTGAAGGACCCGTGTGGGCCTGTCCCGGCCTTCCTCAATGACGGGCCTGCAGTCGGGCACGCCCCCGGTTATCCCTCTCCGCCCTTCTCCCCTGAAGATCTGCAGGCGAGAGCGTACAGGTAGAAGAGAGTGAGGATGATAGTAAGGCCGGAGTAGAAAACAGGGCTCAGCAGGAGACAGCCGATTCCCCAGAAGGTCAGGAGCGGCAGCGCAACGGTCTTCATATGCTTCGACCTGGTCCATCGCGGATCAGAGGGATAGGAGGAAAAGACCCTGAAGAGATCTTCTGCTATGCTGAAGAAGATCACAGAAAGAGCGACCATGAAGAGGTGCAGTATCATGCCGCCAGGAAGGCTCTCTCTGCTGAAGAAGGCCAGAATGGAAGTGAAGAAGGGAAGGAAGAGAAGTCCGCACAGCAGGAACATCAATCCGGTGACCAGTATCCTGTCAGCGCTCAGAGGAACTCCATCCCTCTCCAGTCGGGACATGACCCTGTTCATCAGGCTTCGCGATAGCCTGAAGAGAGCAACCACTACAAGGATGACCAGAGCGACAAGTCCATAGTCCAGAAGCCTCAGAGTCAACTGTTCCCTCACAATCCGATAGCGCCCGGAGGCGGTTCAAGATCGGCCAAATATATCCTCGGCAGAAGCTTCCGGACAGAGCGCAGGTGGTCTTAGTCGTCGAGTTTTCGGGTCTGGAACAGGTAGCCGACGACGGTCAGGATAACGGTGGCGCCTATCTGAATGTACCTGGGAATGCTAGACGCGCCCTGATCGACCAGTCCGACAGTATCGACCAGTCCGAGATCAAGAGACATGTATGCAAGCGTTGTTCCTATCATGTATGCACCTGCGAAGGCAGTGAAGAGAGAGATGATGGGTTTCTTGAAGAACTGCACGAGAACACCGATGGCGAACGCGATGCCGACCTGCGCGAGCTGCACGAGTTCAGGAAATACGCCTCTGACAATGAACAGTCCTATTACCGTGCCAGCAAAGAACATAGAGATTTTCCAGGCGACAACACTGATAATAGAGCCAAGCGCCCCTGCAACCCATGGGACCCAGGCCCCGGAGGAGTTGAGCAGATTGCCCAGCGGAGGCCCACCCCAGGAATAGCCTATGGCAAAACCAAGGAGAACGATGATTATGCCGATCACTTTTCGCCCCATGAAACAGAATAGTATCCCCAGAAGCAGGCCGATGAAGGCCATCGTCATAG
>JAOZQW010000140.1 GCA_029932015.1 Candidatus Fermentibacteraceae bacterium | reverse complement strand
CGGAGCAGCTCCCGATCTCAGCCAGGGTGTACTTCTCGGTTGGATCAAAGAGCACAATCTCGGCTTCCTGGTCAGCCGCGAGTCGGGGAGGGCTGACTCCGAGTATACTCGACGGTATTGTGATCAGATGTCTGAGAAGCTCGGTAACAGGTAGACCTGCTCCTATATGGAGAACCTCCAGAGCCAGCGGGAAGAGAGTTTCAAGACCGGTAATACCGAAAGCGGCTTCTTGTATCGGAAGCTCCTTCCTGTGTTGTGGATGCGGTGCATGGTCCGATGCTACGGCCCATGGGAAGCGGCAGGATGTGATTTCCGTGAGGAGAAGCCTGCTCTCCTTCGATCTTAGAGGAGGGTTCATCTTCGCCATGGCATGCTCGGTCAGGAGCGCATCCTCGTCGAGAACAAGATGATGCGGAGTCACATCACAGGATATGCTATCCGTCGTCATGCAAGCCTTACTGACCATATCCAGACTCACTGGAGAGGAAAGGTGGGTCAGATGCAGTCTGCCCCCTGACTGCTCACGTACTGAGATACATCTAGCCACATCCTGATACTCAGTACTCTCCGGCATCCCCGTTATCCTCAGAAGATTGGATATCCTGCCCTGATTCACATGACCCCTCGGAGCACCCGGCATTTCAGGATGTTCGATTATCACACCGTTGAATGTGGACACTCTCTTCAGAGCAGCATCGAGAAGCGCATCGTCCGCCACTGGATCACCATCATCCGTAAATGCAGTCAGACCCATTTCGACGAATGACATCATATCAACCAGTTCCCTGCCCTGCCTACCCATGGTGACACAGGGAACAGGAATGACATCGGCAAGTCCGAGGAGAGAGGCTCTCTGCATGAGGGCGGATGCCATTTCAGTGGTATCGATAGGAGGTGATGTATTGGGCATCATACCGATCCTGGTGATACCCCCTGCAAGAGCTGCAGTAAGTCCCGATTGAAGTGTCTCGGCGTCCTCACCGCCGGGAACACGCAGATGCACATGCATATCGACCAGACCAGGAAAGATCCACTTGCCCGAGCAGTCGATCTCCATTGCATCAACGCCTAGAGGGATCCTGCCGATCCCCTCTATCGTACCGCCGCTAATGAGCAAGTCACCAACAGCATCCATTGGACCGGCGGGATCAAGCAGCCTGGCCCCCCTAAGAAGGTAGCGTTCCAGCAGTGATCTCCCTTCTCAGTCGGAGAAGTCTTCTCCGGAGTCGGTTCTTTCACTTCCCGCATCGGGTGCGGATGAAGAGGAGAAGAGCTTCCTGTCTGCAGTTATTCCCCGGAGGGGAGCTGAGTTCCAGTCACCACGATCCGCAATCCTGCGGATGACCTCAGACCCGGTTCCGGCAGAGCCGAACGCCTCGAAGAATCTGAGCGCCCATTTCTCGGTTTCGTCGAGTATCCTGGAGCGATATCGCTCCTCCAGCGACATTATCCTGCTGTGGAAAGGCAGATTGACCTTCTTGTAGTTGCCTGAGTTCCTCTCCCAGCCCTGGCTGTCGGCCCAATCGACTATGTCATTCCAGAGCCCTTCGGGCACACCCCGGTCAGAGCGTTTTACGTATGAGCCATTCTCGATTATTGCATTCCCGCTTACCGGGTCCATTTCGAGACCGAAGAGGATGTTCTGCCAGAGCGTTCCGACATTCCCCTTGTTAATGCCGTACTCGCGGAAATGGCCGACCTTGTCCAGCGGGGTTCCACTGATACCGTGCTGCGCGATAACACATCCGTAGGGCGCGATGGCGGCAGCGATCTGCCCGGTTCTCCGGAGGTCGATGCCCTCTCCCTCACCCTTGGAGGAATCATAGGTGCCATGCTTGGAACCGTTCGATATTGCCAGATAATCCGGGAATATGCCCCAGCTGTTAAGTCCTCCGACGAAGTATTCCGCTTCCTGCACTGTCGTGAGGACTCCGGCTCCCCTGATCTCACCGACCTCCGCCTCAAGGCCGATGTAAGGAGGAATGTGCATGGCAAGATCTCTTGTATAGATCAGATTTTCAGAATCAGGACTATGTGAAGCATCCACAGCTACTGAGGTCCAGCCCATACTGATGGCCTTGGGTACTTTTATAACAGCCATATCCCTGTCTGCCTCGGATTTGATGGCGTAGTGATCCATGTGAAGCGCATAGACCACGCCGTCTCCGATAAGGCTCGAGAACTGCATTGCATACCATGGCAGATTCTCGAAAGTAACACCGGTATAGCCAGCCTCCGATTTTGCGAGTTCAAGTATAACGAAGGAATCAGCTTTCTTCGCTGCCCGCATTATCCCGAATGCACTCAGCGGGTTACGGATATTTGCGGCCATGACGATAGCCTGTTTTTCAATTGCAACCGCCGCGATATCCCTCACACTTACAAGAGCGCATCGGCTTCCCGGAAGAGCGTTCCTGACATTGAGTGGACGGAGCTGCAGAAACCTGTCGTATTCATTACTGGATGACATGCATGCACCTTTCGTGATTTGACCGTGACTGCGGGGAGTGTTAATATGCTTGAAACCCCGGAAGGGAGGTAAGGGACTTGAGTATGGAAAAACTGGGCACCAGAGCATTCAGACTTGCGCTGGCGACAATAGTTGCGCTACTGGTGATCGTACGCTACGGCATGGCTATCGCTTCGCAGGATGTTATCTTGGCCGTTGATGTATGCATATTTGCCACAGCCATCCTCTTTGCAATAGGCATACTCCTGCCCGGACGCGGAACTGTATTCTCGCAGAGGATGCTTGGCGAACGCTGGCTCTTCCTCTTCACCATGCTATTCCTTGCCGCAGTGCTTCTGCTCCTCATCCGGGTGATCCTCTCAGGCTTCGACGCCTCTATCTTTCAAATCCTGAGCCTGATAGCTCTCATATACAGTGCCCTGTGCGCTGTCAGAATACTACTTGCGGTGTTTGGATCATGGGCCCTCGATAATCTGCCACCCCCAGTTACACTGCCCGTTACATTCGGTATTGTCATCGCAGTGGGCAGCATTCTTCTGATTCTTCCACAGGCAACTCCCGATGGCATATCTCCTGTCGACGCGGTCTTCACATCCACTTCTGCCACATGTGTGACAGGTCTCATAGTCGTTGACACTTCCGAGGATTTCACTGGATTCGGACAAGCAGTCATTCTGATATTGATACAGGTCGGAGGACTGGGCATAATGACCTTTGTCGCCTTTTTTGCCCTCTTCCTCGGACACAGCGCGGGGTTGAAGGAATCCATTTCCCTGAGCAGAGTAATGGACAGCGATTTCGTGAGCGATCTGAAGAGGATACTGACATCCATTATCGGCTGGACTCTGGCAATTGAAGCAGCTGGTGCTTTCATTCTATATCTTGTGTGGGAGAGCGAACCGACAGGATGGTCAACCGGATATACTATCTGGCAGTCAGTCTTCCACAGCATCTCCGCCTTCTGCAACGCCGGATTCAGTCTCGATCCCGCTGTCGCAGGCGCCTCTGGAGCGCATGCTAATCTTGAGGCTTTCGCTCATGTACCCGGAATTCCGCTGACTATCGGCATCCTGATCGTACTTGGGGGAGTAGGCTTCCTTGTTCTCACTGCAGTTGGGGCAAGCATGCTCAACCGACTTCGAACCGGTTCCAGGAGGAGGCTACCTCATCAGGCGAAGCTGGTCCTGCTCATAACTGCAGCCCTTATCGTGGTGTCATTCATTGTTTTCATTGCGATGGAATGGAACGGTGCACTCGCAGGGATGAGCATACCGCAGAAGCTCTCCAACGCTTTCCTCAGTGCCGTCACTCCCCGAACCGCTGGATTCAACACCGTTCCCACAGCCAGCCTTCTGCCTGCGGTCAAGTGGCTTTTCGTAGCCCTGATGTTCATTGGCGCTTCACCAGGAGGTACAGGAGGTGGTGTGAAGACCAGCACCATTGGTCTGATCTTCATCGGCTTCCTCTCCCTGATACGAGGAAAATCGTCCACCGAACTATGGAAACGCAGGATACCTGCTCATGACCTTAAGAGAGCTGCAGCGGTCCTTCTGCTCGGAGGTCTGGTCTTCACCCTGTCAGCAGGTATCCTGCTGGCACTGGAGACTGGAAGAGCAGGCAGCTCCGTGGGAGAACCATTCGACTACATATTCGAGTCGATGAGTGCCTTTGGAACGGTCGGCCTGTCCACCGGAGTCACACCGTATTTGACCTTTGCCGGGAAGGTAGTGATCATACTGACTATGTTCCTGGGGCGTATCGGCCCGGCAGCACTCGCTGCCGCGACTGGACGGGTAGCTGCTGAAAGATATCGCTATCCTGAAGCAAGGATCACAATTGGATAGAAAGACGGGAAGCGAATAATGGCTAAATCAATGAAATTCGCGGTTATCGGACTGGGATCTTTCGGTTTCAGCATGGCCGAGAAGCTGGCGGAACTCGGCGCTGAAGTCCTTGCGATCGATGTAAGTGACAAACTCATCGAAGAGATAAGCAACAAAGTCTCGTCCGCGGTCGCCTTTGACTGCACTGATGAAAACATGCTCGAAGCCCACGGTCTAGCCAATATGGACCTTGCAATAGTAGCAATCGGGGAGGATTTCGGTTCGAACGTACTTGTAACCAAGATCCTGAAAGACATGGGGCTCAAGGTCCACAGCAGGGCAACCAGCAAAAGAGAGGCACGTATACTCAGATCTGTCGGAGCTGACATGATCTACACACCCGAACAGACCCAGGGTGTGAATGAGGCCAGGCGGCTGACCCTCCAGGGGGTCGAATCCTACATACCACTCTCCGGGGGGATGGTCTTCGCTCATGTGGATGTCAAGGAAGCCATGGTGGGCAAGATGATAAGCGACCTGGAGATCAGGAAGACATACGGACTCAATATCGCCTATATCGGGAGAATGACCGAGGATGGCAGGAAGTACCGTGTCCCAAGACCGGACGATATCCTGAGAGAGGAAGATCACCTCTTCATCATGGGTACACCGGAGGATCTCAAAAGATATCTGGTGAGCTGACAGGACGTATTGTCAGTCCTTATCGCTCTTTCCCATTATCTTTCCGAGCCCGAGGTTCAGAAGGGCATGCCTTGCAGCCATGTTGACTTCGCGAAAGAGTTTGATGGCTCTCTGCGGATCATCGTACTTCTTGGCTATCGCCTTCACGAGAACCACAATAACTGCAGGGAGTTTCCCGGGCTGAGAGAATGGTCCGCGCAACGAAAGGCCGTCAGGTTTCAGTATGAGGTCCTGAACAAAGGGTTTCTTTTCCCGCAGTTTTCCGAAGAGCTTGACAGATACACCAAAGCTGTCCGGCCAGATCCCCGACATTCTGGCAAACCAGTTATTGAACCCCCTGAGAAGAAGGGGTATCTCCGCGAGTCCAATTGGAGAAAGCTCCGGCGTTTCGCCTGAGTAGAAATAGCCCTTGCAGTTCTCCGAGATGCTCTTTTGTATGTAATCGGAAGCACCACTGGAATCGAGAGTAGTTCCAGGAAGGATGGCCATTAGAGGTTCACCGCCCAGAACCGGGATAAGTATGGTCCGGTTATTATCCTCCTCGAGCCTCAGGAGACCGGACTCGCCGCGGGTGCTGAGAGTATCCAGAAGTTCCGATATCTGACCAGAAGTGGATCTGAGTTTACTCAGGACAGGCTGCTCCTCCAGACATCTCACAGCATATTTGAGGCTGTTATCAGGGAGAAATCTGCAGGTCAGAAACATTTCAGTCGAGGCTGCCTGCTTCTGCAGCCATGACAGAAAACTGTCGAACTGCGTGAAATCCATGCCGATGATGCGATAGGGTTCACCCCTCCTGAGTGCAACGTAGGCCACGGTCTCGCTGCGTGACTCGATCTTCCAGTATCCGTCACTGTGCATGTCGCGGCTGTCGAGAGCTCCTGCTGCCAGCTCATGCAGCTTCAGGTAAGTCAGGGGAACTCTTTCCAGGAAACCTCGATAATAGGGAAGTTCTATCTGTGGATATCCGCCCGTCACCTTATCATCCTTGCTATCCTGTCGAACTTTGGGAGACCTTTCCCTGGAACCCACGACCAGTAGGTCACGAGGGCCTCTCCCTTGATGAGATCCACAGGAAGAGCCCCCCAGACACGACTGTCGCTGGAGTGGTCCCTGTTATCACCCATCATGAATAAATGCTCCTCAGGAACGATAAATGCGATATTACTGTCTGGATCAATTACACT
>JAOZQW010000139.1 GCA_029932015.1 Candidatus Fermentibacteraceae bacterium | reverse complement strand
TTCCATATCCGAAGAAGGAGCAGCTTCAGGCTGGTCCTGTCCATCTTCTTCCGCTTGTCTCCCTGGCCGGACTCAGATTTCCGTTTCACATCGTCCCTTCGGTCATCCAGTCGGTCTGGCAGGCTGGTCAGTACTCCTGTGACCTTGTGTACTCCAGCTCGGCCTCTATGACGTACTCCAGCACTTTCAGCTTCACGAGTTCCGGTCGGACGGACCACCCTTCATCGGTCATAACGACCGTTACGGTGACCGTGCTGCCGGCACGCCTTACGAGTTCACGGGCGGTCTCGCCAACGAGCGCATAGAACTCCCCTGTCTCGAGGTCCTCGAGTATCACCGTCTCGGATCTCGTTCCCTGAGCCAACACCTGAACCGTTCCCGTGTAGATCAGATTATCGGCATCCGGGATGGTCTCTGTGGTTCCGCACGAGACAAGAAGAAGAAGTAATGCCGAAAGTATTAGCATTCTCATCACACCGCTCCTTATCGAAGGGGCCAGGGACCCAGATCGGAGACCGGGGTCACAGTTGTATCAGCGATAATGCCCCAGCCACCATTGACTACCCACCGATCGAGCACGGATGCCACCTGCTCAGGCGTCATCTCACTTATCTCGTCGAAGATCGTGAAAGCGTTCCGCCAGTTACCGGTTGATATCTGATAGCTTCCCATCAGCCAGCACTGTGTGGCCTTGTTGGCAGCGGATATCGCATCGTATGTCCTGAGTCTCTCGATGGCTGCCGTCACTGCATCCTGATCCATTGCCCCATCTATGGCAGCTGTCATCACACCGGCCATAAGTGAACATGCCTCCACAGGGGTCGGGGAGCTCACATACATGTAGCCCCAGTTCTGCTCGTAATTGGTGGAGCCGCTGAAGGTGGAGTAGGTGAGGGCATTATCTGTTCTGAGCACCTGCCAGAGCATGTCGTCTATGACTGTCATCGCAGCGGAGAAAACCTGCTGATCAGGATGTCCTCTGGGCGGTGCATTGAACTTGACGACTGCATAGGCGGTCGGTACTTCCCTGTGCTGTACGGCAACGGTGTCCGAATGAACCGTAAAAAGACCCACTTCGGGATATTCCTCACCTCCCTCCGGTATCTCTCCGAAGGCGACCTCCAGCATCGGGAGGAGTTCCTCTGGAGTGGTCTGCCCCGCATGGGTGATGACAATATTGCCGGATCGTATCCTCTCTGTCAGCATGTTCCTGACATCCTGCTCAGTGAATCCCTCCACTATCTCAGGAGTACCGTTGGGAAGGTTCCTGTACGTATGCCCCGGCATGAATGCATCGTTCGCTATGAACCAGATCCAGCTGTCAGGGTCGCTCCTGCTCTCGATGAGATCCTGAAGCATCGAGGCACGGACCTGTTCGATAGCATCAGGATCCAGATCAGGATCAAGAAGACATGTGCCGAAGGCGTCAAGCAGCTCCGGCATATCCTCGGTAATGCACCTGAGATGATATCGGGTGAAGTCGTAGTTGAAGTTGCCCGTCCATTCTGCCTGTGTAAGGTCCATCAGTTCCCGCCACACTGGACCGGGATACTCCCCCGAACCCATGACCGCGCACTCGAGCGCAAACCTCTCGAGACCCTGCGTCTCCAGCGTGAGAGCTCTGGAGCCTCCGACGATAAAAATGGAGACACCCTCAATGGCGTTGCTCGTCAGGGTTCGAGTGATCACTGGTATGCCGTTGGAGAGCGTCAGCTCCTCAACTCCGTCAGGGACTCCTGCTGTCACACTGAGGAGGACTGCGACAAGCAGACTTATTATGGCTACTCTCATGACTGCTCCTCCTCTCCGGTCGGTGCCATGATGAAGACTGCACTTGGACTATCTAACAGCCATTTATCGAGGAAGAGCATGATGTCTTCCTTCTCGACGATATCGATGCTGTCCTGATATGTGGTGTAGTAATCAAGGTCACCCGCAACCACCCACCAGAATGGCAGAGACTCGATTGCCACATCTCTCGAAGTCTCCTCCGCCAGGATCCTATGTCTCCTGAGCTCGTCCATCGCCAGGTGAAGCCCCTCATCGTCGTAATAGTCGGGGTTCATGAGCTGCTCTATCTCATCTCGAAGCATCTCCAGAGCTTCATCGGTGCGACCATCAACGATCATGCCGCCGAAGGTGATAGAGGGTGAAAATCGCTGGGTGTAATAGGAACCATGAACATCGAGGAAAGGACCATTCGTAACCAGATCGGTGTAGAACTCCCTGCTCATGAGCGAGAGGTAGGAACCCCATACATCCGCGGGATAGCTGTCCCCGGGTTCGCTTGAGATGGATGGCCCCTCATACACTATACTTACATAGCTTATTCCTGCCGGGCTCTCTACGAATACAGTGGTATCCTTCTCGATACTTATGAGCAGTGGAAGCTCGTCGTAGTTGCTCAATCCACCGAATTCCCAGGGGGAGAACATCTCCTCCACCAGGCGGAATGTCTCCTCTGGATCAATATCACCCGCAATGATGAGAGCGCAGTTGTCAGGTGTGTAGTAGGTCTCTCTGAAATGGTACATAGCGGGAGGAGCGGCGCTCTGGATGACCTCGGGCTCTCCGATGCCGTTGATCCTCCAGGGAGCATCCGCGTAAATTACGGCCTCCCTTGCATCAGAGAGGGCGTTGAACGGGTGTGTCAGACCCCTCTCATACTCATTCATGATAACGAGGCGTTCGCGCTCCATCTCCTCCATATCGAACAGCGGAGTGGAGATCGCATCGAACATGAACTGAAGCCCCTCTACCAGTCTCGTGCTGGAGAGAGTGAAGAAATACTGCACACGTTCGGGGTAGGTGGTGCCGTTGCGAACAATGCCGAGTGCACCCATACGCTGATTGTATGCGGTCTGGTCGGGGAGAGCTGCGTTGCCCTTGAAGAACATGTGCTCGTAGAAATGGGCAAGACCGTTTGTCTCCGGAGTCTGGCATGTGGCACCTGTTTTAACGGCAATACAGATAGTGACGACCGGTGACGTATCGTCGGGGCTCATTATTACCGTGAGACCGTTGTCCAGAGTCGCGGTCTCGATATCGGCCGCGGTCAGTGTCATAACGGTAAGGAAGAGCATGAGTGCTGCTATCCTCATATCGACCTCCATGACTTAAGGTTCGGATTGACTGTTGTTCAGGGAATCTAATGAATGGTCTCCCAACTGTCCCAAAATTCTCCGTACCGGGCTTCCCATTTGCCGAGGATAACACATAATATCGACATGACTTCGAATTTCAGAGTGAGAGCGATCTGCAATCCTGACGGTTTCTTCAGGGGGGGCTTCTGCATCCCTGTGGAAGCGGGTCGATTCGGTCATATCGCTCCCACTTCGCCGGATGGTGAATGGAGCAGATGCATTGCTATACCCGGATTGATCCAATCACACCTTCACCTCGGGCAGACTCTTTTCAGGGGAATGGCTGAGGGAAGGACACTCCTGCCCTGGCTGGAGGAGAGGATATGGCCTCTGGAAGCCTCACATGACGAAGACACACTGGCGGTCTCCGTAATTCTCTCCCTGCGGGAACTCTTCGCAGGTGGATGCACCGGTCTTCTGGATATGGGCACACTGACGCTCTCCAGCGTAACAGTGGACATACTCAGACGCTCCGGCGTCAGGGCACTTGCAGGGAATGCGCTGATGGATATCGGTCCTGAATGGATCAGACGGGACCTCGGATGGCTGAGGGAGGAATCCGACAGGATCAGACAGGCCTGCGGAGGACTGGTTGAATACGTATACGCACCGAGATTCGCCCTCTCCTGCTCTGAGGAGCTGTGGCAATGGATGGCTGCGCTCCCAACCGGAACGATGAGAACAACACATGCAGCGGAGGCTCCAGGAGAGATGTCGTATCCAGCTATCGGGGCAGCTGGTGGAAATATCTGCTTCCTCCGGGACCGGGGATTCACCGGACCGAATACACTTCTTGCTCATTGCGTCCACCTGGAGATGGGCGAACTGGAAATACTGGCTGGATCCGGAACATCTGTTGTACACTGCCCCTGGGCCAACCTGAAGCTGGGAAGCGGTATTGCAAATGTCCCTGCGATGGTATCGGCCGGTATTCGTGTACTCATCGGAAGTGATGGGGCCGCATGCAACAACAGACTGGATGCAGCAGGTGACGTCAGGCTTGGAATGGCGCTTTCAGCAGTCGAAGAGAAGCCTTCTGCGCTGCCGGGTGAATTCTGGATGAGTTCAGTGACCTCTGCAGCTGCAAGGGCAGCAGGATGGGATGACGTTGGATCGATAGAATCACGGATGTCAGCAGATATGACCCTTCTCGAACTTTCTGAGTACGAATGGGACGAAATCAACAGAGCCGAGGACCCTCTTCGCTATCTACTCGAGATCGACTGGATCTCCAGAGTAAGACTCACCATGGTTGCCGGAGTAACGGTCTACAGGGATGGAGATTTTCCTACCCTGCCTCCTCTCCCTGTCACTGTGACTGAAGCTAGAGACCGCGTTTTCGATAGGGCTGTCGATCTCACAGGCCCCATCAGCAGGATGTCATCTGAATCGACTGATGGGTAGCTCCCCCGGCCGCCTGGTCCAGGTGGCTCTGAACCGTCCCATATGGTGCACATACACCTACAGGCTTCCTGAGAGGCTGGACCATGGGGATTTGGATGGCTGCCGCGTCGCGGTCCCCCTCGGTAAAGACCGCCTCATTGGATACATTCTAGAGAATGAGGATCCTCCAGAGACACCTTCATATGAAGTCAGGGAGATCCTCGGCAGACTCGACCGTTCTCCCATGCTTCCAGGCGAGATAATGAGACTGATCCGCTGGTGCTGGTCCTACTACCAGGCCCCTCCGGGTATGATGATGGCGGCTGCGCACCCCCCCGGTACCTCGGGCAAGGTGATCAGGAGGATCACTCTTCTTACGGAACCCGCAGCAGGTCACCCGCTGGAGGGACTCCTGCGGAAGGATGAGACGGTGGAAGTATCCTCTCTGACCGAAGGTCTCGAGAGCGATCTGGACTCTCTGAAGCTTCTTGATGGTCTTGTAGCTGCGGGTAAGGCCAGATTCTCATGGACACCAAAATCCAGTCCTTCCAGACTAACTGAGATAGCAGTGGAGCCAGTCGATAGAAGGAACCTTACCTCCCTGGCGCATTCCATCCGTAAAAAGGCCCCGAGGCAGGCGGAGATCCTGTTTCATCTGGCGATGACGGATGAACCGCTTGCAAGAAAGGCCGTCCTCAGAGCTGCGGGAGCATCTCTTTCGTCAATGGCTTCACTGGTTAAGGCTGGCAGAGTCAGGGAGATAAGGAGGGAGAAGCTGCGGGATCCCATGGCAGATATCAGCATAACCGGGCAGGACATACCTCCCAAACTCTCAGAGGCACAGTATCGGGCAATGAGGACCATCCTCGACAATCCCTGTGGCACTCATCTGCTCCACGGGGTTACAGGGAGTGGCAAAACCGAAGTCTACCTCAGGGTGATCTCGAATGTGATTGAGAAGGGTGGGTCTGCACTCGTACTGGTCCCGGAGATTTCCCTCACACCCCTCACCGTCTCGAGATTCGGAAGAAGATTTCCCGGACTGGTGACTGTGCTCCATAGCGGTATGTCCCCGGGTGAGAGAATGGACAGCTGGACGATGGCGCGATCAGGGGAGCGGAGGATAGTGATTGGACCGCGAAGTGCGGTGTTCGCTCCGCTTCCGGACCTGGGCGTAATAGTTGTCGATGAGGAGCACGATGGGAGCTACAAGCAAAATGAGCTGCCTCGCTACAACGGCAGGGATGTAGCCGTGGTGCGCGGCTCTCAGGCGGGTATCCCCGTGATACTCGGCTCTGCAAGCCCCTCTATGGAGACTTACGGGAACGCCCTCTCGGGCAGATATTCTCTGATTCAGCTCCCTGAACGGATCGATGGAGTACCCATGCCTGTCACCAGCCTCGTGAAGGCTGGAGATATGAAGCATCCGCTGCTCTCAGACCAGCTCCTTGCAGGTATAGGAAAGCGCACAGCAAAGGGAGAACAGTGCATAGTCCTGATCAACAGAAGGGGCTTCTCACCTGTCCAGGCATGCAGGAACTGTGGTCTTACAAGAGAGTGTCCCGACTGTGGGATCAACCTCACCTACCACAAGAAGGGACAAGCCCTGAGATGCCATTACTGCGGCTACTGGGAACCAGCGATGGTCAAGTGCCCCCGTTGCGGGTT
>JAOZQW010000461.1 GCA_029932015.1 Candidatus Fermentibacteraceae bacterium | reverse complement strand
GCAGGAGAAGGGTGACCTTGAAGAAGCTGAAGCAGCTTATCAGGAGACACTCGGACACGCACTTGAAAAAGGCAATGAGTACTTGATATCACTTGCCCGGAACAGTCTGGGCTCTGTCTTTCTGGACAGGGGTGAATTCGAGCAGGCCGAGGAGCAGTTCCAGAGATCCCTGGAAACATCGCACAAGATCAACCGCAAGCGGGGCATCCTGGTCAGTCTGCTCAAGCTGATGGAGCTCAGGCGCACTCAAAGCGATCATCAGGCTGCTCTTGATCTGTCCTTTCAGGCCGAGAAGCTTACCGAAGAGCTGGGAGACAGGGGTATGCTCGGGGATGTTCTGAAAGGGAGAGCGGTGGTCCTTGAAATGGCCGGTGAATATCAATCCGCGTATGAGGCGCTAAGCGGCTATCTAGATATACAGCAGGAGCAGTTATCAGAGAAAAGGGTCCGTCAGATCGATGTCCTGAGACTCTACTATGAGACCGAGGAGAGGGAGAGGGAGATAGAGCAGCTCAGTCTTTCAAATAAAGAGCTTGCCAGCGAGTACTCCAGGGTTGAAGAGCTGACAAGGATCGATGCACTGACCGGGCTTGCCAACCGGAGGGCGGCCATGGAATGGCTGGCCAGACAGCAGGACCGCTTCGAAAGTACGGGGACAGGGTTCGGCATCATCCTCGGGGATATCGATGGTTTCAAAGCCTGTAATGACCGGATGGGTCATGAATGCGGAGATGCTATCCTGGTCCAGCTGGCTGCAAGATTCCGCGATACTCTCAGAAAACAGGATCTGGCTGTCAGATGGGGAGGGGAGGAGTTTCTCATTCTCCTTCCTGAAACGGACCTCGAAGGCGCCACGCTTGTTGCTGAAACGCTGAGAGGCTGCCTGGAAGCGGAACCCTTTACATGCAATGGATCCACCATTGCGATTACAATGACATTCGGTGTCAGTCAGGGAGGCGACCTGCCTGTTGATGATGCCATCCGCCTGGCCGATCAGGCCATGTACAGAGGGAAGCACCTCGGCAAGAACCGTGTTGAGATTTCCAGGTAGGACCTGAATCCTGTTCCGGCGTTATATCCCTTTCGAAGCGAGGCCGTTCATCTGAGACTACCAGGTCTGGTTGAACACCCTTAGTTTGTACTGAGGCTGGAACTGACCCTCGATGTACAGCGTATCCGGGTGGCCGAGTGTATCAGGGAATACTTCCTGAGCATTCAGGCGGCAGTACCTGCCTTCCCGGAATGCAAGGAAGAAATCACCGTCAAAGAGGATGCTGTCCTGCCAGAGAGTAGTGTCACCCGGGGCGGGAGCAACAAAGCCATGAGCTACTGATACGTTTGTTTTCCTTCCTCCGGGCCATTCATCAGGATGAGCAGCGCCGGGGAAGATGAACCTCTCACCGGTCAGTTTATCGAACGCCACCGTGAAGTGCTGATGGAAATCAGGAGATGTCGGATCACCGGAGACGAGAGAGTCCCCATCCGTGTCGATACGGAAACCCAGCGGGGCCAGTAGCGTAGTCTCTACTATCTCAGGAAGTCTGATGGTATTGGTGTTATCGGAGAGGCCGATGTCTGATGAAGTATTGGTGCCATGGAAAGCCATGACAGTGTAAAATGCCGACCTGTCAGCGATATGGACTGAGGCATTCTCAACTGTGGTATTTGCCAGTGTCCATGGATTTTCAGCATTGATCCTGAACC
>JAOZQW010000460.1 GCA_029932015.1 Candidatus Fermentibacteraceae bacterium | reverse complement strand
ACTTAATTCGCAAGGGGTTACTTCTATAGGGACACGTATCCAAATTCAGGGAATTTGGTACATGTCCCTTTGCACGTGAATTAAGTGCATGTCCCCGATTACTCTTCTTAGATTCCGCCGAGGTCCTCTGCCCTCTGCATGGCGTTGATCGCGTCGTTCCTGCGTCCAAGCCTGCTGTAAGTGCTGGCAAGAAGCTCCCAGTACCTTGCATTTTCCGGTGCGAACTCGAGCGCCGTCTCGAGAGCTACCGCAGCTTCTGCGTCCATCTCGAGCCTGCTGTAGCTGGCGAACTTCATGTGGTATGCGCTGGCGAGGTCCTGAGCGTCCAGCCCCTCGATCAAGAGAGCGGCTTCCAGATGATCAAGGGCTGCCTGATAATCCTCTATCATGAACTCAGCATGGGCAAGCGTGGCAAGAACGAGGAAGTCGTCCCCGATGAGGTCCCGCGCGGCTGTGAGTTCGGTGATTGCCCGGTCGAACTGCTCCATCTCGACGAAAGCGAATCCCTGGGAGACCATTATGTTCGCAATGAGCATGTCCGCTTCCTCGGGGTCGAGCCAACCCTCTGTAACTCCGAGGTCGATCTGGATGAATGCTTCCTCGAAGACGAGCATGGCGGCTTCATAGTTACCCTCGAGCATCTCGCTCTCAGCAATTGCCTCGAGTACATCGATGTTCGTCGAGTCAATAGTGAGCGCCTTCTCGTAGGCCTGCCTGGCCTGAAGTCTCAGATCGGCCGCTTCAGCCTCATCAGCGTCCTGAGCCATCATTGAAAGAACGCTTCCTGAATTGAAGAATCCCTGGATGGCTATCATCTCAGTCTGACCAAGTACATCGTAGAGATAATCAAGCATGTAAGGATCTTCAGTCTCATCGATTGTGGCTTCCAGCTCATCAATATGCAGGAGACCCTTTTCCCCGGCTGAAAGGAACCTTGCGAGCGCGGCATCGTAGTCACCGTTAATATTGAGCTCGATATCGCCAAGCATCAGATCAAAGTTGGGTATCGCGGGCATGATCCTGGCGCCTGTGTTGAGCAGCTCGATCCCACCTGCGGTGTCATCTTCGTCAAGAAGCGTCACACCACCATTGTAGAAAGCGAACCAGTACTCGGTAAGGTCAACGGTGGGGTCAAGCTGGTTGACCTGAATGAATGACTCGGAAGCTCCGACCCAGTCGTTCAGATTGGCCTGGGCTCTGCCTCTCCAGAGCCAGACCTCCATATTCTCTGCCTCACCATTGGCTATCACGCTGTCGGCAAGAATGATGGTCTCCTCGTACTCGCCATTCTGCATGTGCACTTTCATTCCGGTGACTGCCGGAGAGGAACACGCACTCAGTAAGGCAACGGTTATAATCGTGGCCGCGATCAGACGGCCGGAAAGGGTACTCCAGTTCAAGACTGCCCTCCATTCAGGGAACTTGCGCAACTGTCATTATCCTGTAACCATAGGTCTGAAATCTGACGACCAGCCGCTGGCAAGTCAACATTGACAAGGGTATGCTGCCATGTTCAGTTTACCTGTTGCGGTATTGAAAGGAACTTGATAATTGACAGCATTGACTGATATACTTCTTCTGATCTTTGGGATCCTCTCTGTCTCGGAGGGGATGAACACGTACAGCGAGAACCCTCCACCCCTGGTGGTGAGAGAGGCAGTGGTCCTCATCGACAGACAGATCATCGTCTTCCTCGAGAACGGCCGGGAAGCC
>JAOZQW010000459.1 GCA_029932015.1 Candidatus Fermentibacteraceae bacterium | reverse complement strand
CCGTGAGAACGGTCTTCTGAGTTTCGAGAGAATGATGTAACGGCTGTCCGGAGAGATCGAGTAGTACCACATCATCCCGGGCTCCCCAAGAGATGTCACGGAACCATCAATCCCGATGATCGACAGGCTTGAGGTCATATGGTACTCGAAGAGATCATCATCATAGGCATTTTCAAGAAGATTCTGCAGAGTCCTTACCGGAGCCTCCACACCACCTGCTACCTGGATGACCGGCCCTGCGGGAACCGGATCCTCTTCGGGGACCTCCGCCCGTCCCGATGGTATCGTACAGCAGAGAAGACCTTCACCGGTCGGAAGCCACTCCGGCCATTCGTTGGCTGCAAGACTGATGACGGGACCGGTCAATCTGCTCGCAGAGGAAGATGCGATGCCGATAAGCCATAACTCGACCCCTTCGTCAGTTTCATTCGTGAAGGCGATCATGCTGCCGTCGGGAGACCAGGCTGTGCTGAGGATCCTAGGGTCGACTGGGAGACCGGCTATCGGATGCTGCGCAAGCTCTGGCCAGTTGAGAAGGGATAGATCTGTCAGTACGAACGAGCTGGTGGGAGCGGTTGTGAGCGCCCTGAACCGCATGCCTGCCAGTCTGAGCTCCTCCTGCGCGAGTTCGGAAATTGATGGATTGCGCTGGGGTGTCCTGAAGAGCCATGTGGAAAAAACGGGAGATATGCTGGCCCATGGAGCCCATTCGGCATCAACTATATCGATGAGTTCCTGATCAGGCTGCATATAGCCCTCTGGTATGGTGGTTCCAGTCATGGCCAGCAGCAGAGAGATCGCCAGTCCAGTGAACATTCTTCTTCCTTCCGTTGTCCCTTGGCTTCACAGGGATTGTCCCGATTCGACTCAATATACCCCTCGAATTGAGCCCCAGCACATCGAAGCAGGGATCAGGTCGTGGACATCGCCATGATGAGAGCATATATAAATGGTGTATAGTTATTTAATAGGTTTTGACGGTAACGACATTCATTAATTGGTCAATGGCTTGGTGTCAGCATACAGCTGACATGAGGATTGGAGTGAGATGAAACTCTTTCTGCTTCTTACTGGACTCCTGATGACAGGAACCGTCCTCGCCGAATGGATCGACTTCGGTCTGGACGGGGCCGATCATGCGGAAATAACTCTTGTTGAATCGACTCCTACCGGTATGGTCATCGAAGTGGAGGTGCCCGGTATAGGCATCAATGCTACAGAGAAAAATGGAATCATCTACTCGACACTCAATATCCCCGGGGCAACGATAACAGCTCTCGAACCGGGATATCCTGAATTTCCAAAGCTCGCTTTCCTTGCAGCTCTTCCATCCTCTCCTTCGGTCACATGCACCGTGGAGCGAATGAACACGATCGAGCTTGGTGAATACATCCCCTTCCCGCTGCAGCCGATCCAGTTCGACAATGCCACTGAACCAGCCCCATGGACGATGGTGCCTTCAGCATACACTTCCGGCGCATACCCCACCGAGACCGTTCAGCACACCGTTGACGGCATGCTGAGAGGGGTGACCCTCGGTCGTTTCATCATCAATCCTGTTTCCTGGGACCCGCAGACAGGCATTCTCACAGCCAGCAGCAGAATGAGGGTCAGCATCGATTTCGGCGGCGCAGTCACCATAGACCAGCGTCTCTACTCGCGCTTCTTCGTACCGACTTTCCGTCAGGCACTCCTGAATGCCGATATCCTCGGCGA
>JAOZQW010000138.1 GCA_029932015.1 Candidatus Fermentibacteraceae bacterium | reverse complement strand
TTTCAAGGCTCCAGCTTATTTCGGATCTGGATGTGAATCTGGAGGACACAGCACCGACCTCGTCCAGCACCTTTGTGGGATCGACCTCGAGTCGATTGGTGAGGGCATCCCGAATGATGGAGACCGGACCGCTCCTTCCAGACATCCTTTCCAGTTCAGCCTCCAGCGCCTTAACCCGGGGGATGTCTGAGAATCTCTCTCTTTCCTCGACTGGAAGCTGGAGCATGATGTACTGGTCGAGTTCCATCAGAAGCAGGGAAATTCCAGCGGTCTGCCGTGCTCCCCGTTTTACGTCGAGTATCAGGCGGCACCGCAGCAGCATCCATACGAGGAGAAGCCGATCCATCTGTCTGGCAAGAACCTGAGCCGAACTGAGAAAGTCCTCGGCATCATTGTCCTCCTCGGCAAGCAGACCACTGACACAGAGCCGAAGACAGGGAGAGTTCTCTCCCTCAGCCTTGCCAACGGAACGCTGTAGAGCAGCGGCAATAACTGCAGCCGCGCTGCTGAAGCCGCAGGCAAAGGCTTCGAGCGCCAGGCAGAGACCATATATGAATGTGCTGGTGCTGTCTCGGGAGTTGAAGTACTCGGCAATAGTATCCGCTTCAGCACCCGGATTCACCCCTTCTCTGATCCTGGACAGGAATTCAACGCTGCCGGAAATGAGGAGGTTCGCTTCACTGCCACTGAACTGACCACCTGTCAGATAGTTCCGGAACCCATCGCACCAGTCAGGCACTGGATCAGGAAGGAGCAGTCCCGTAGTGGTCAGCAGTCGATCGATCTCTAGATGGACGCGCTGGACACCGGAAAACTGCAGTATCCTCATGTACATGTCCGACAGATGGTTCAGCGCATACAGCTGATTGGATATGTTCCCGCTTGTAGTGGCTCTGCGGGAGACCCTCTCCATGATGGCGGTGAGACTCCTGATGGTGTAGCCGGGCTGACCCTTCATGGTCAGAACAAGTGTATCAAGAATGTCCGACACCGCTGCCTGATCATTCAGGTTCTCTGCAAGCAGAAGAGCCCGTTCAAGGAAGACAACCGACTCGCTCACACGACCGGATGCAATATGAACCCTGGCGCGGCACCACTCAAGTATCCTTCTGGTGTCGGGCGATATCTGAGAGGAGAGTGCAATTGCCGCCTGGATCGTGGTGTTAGCTGCCTTGTGACGCTTGATCCGGGCCAGTGAAGCAGCAGCAGTCGCCAGTATGCGGAGCTTGAGATCATCATCCGAGAGAACAGGGGTCCAGGCAATCACCTCATGTATCTGCTCAGCAGTGCGGCTGATACGGTCATAATCAGAGGTCATTTCAGCAAGGTTTTCGAGAATGGCAGGGATCCACTCGCCGATCTCATGTTCAATGCTGATGCTCAACGCCTCGTTAAGCAGGAGGATCCCCTTGGGGAGACGATTTCCCATGATCTCTATCTCGCCAAGTCTGGTCAGGGCCATAATCCTGTCCGAGTGAAGATTGAATCCATCCATGACCCCGCAGATGAACTCCTTGACAACCGCTGGATCGAGTTCCTTCAGCTGTCTGGGTTCAACGATAGCGATGATATCCCTGACCTGAACCTCTGTGAGCCCGTCCCCCGACAGAGCGATCATATCCTCGACAAGGGTACTCACGGTTCTGAACTCGCCGATCTCCCTGGCAGATGTCACAGCCTGGTGCAGAAGCCCGGCTCGAAGTCCGGGCTCAGTCCTGACCTGATCCGCAGCTGCGACAAGCTCCGAGACGGTTGCCCCGGGGGAGGAGAGCGCATACTCCACCAGCCTCTCGCTCCACTGCGGGGGAAGAGTATCCGTGTCAGGAGGAGGCTCAGGATCGAGGAGCATCCAGCCAGGAGATCTCTGCTCAGTCTTCTCGGCGATTATGCCCTCTTCGATCAGCTCGTTGATCTCCGGAAGGACCGAGGCTCGGTCCATATCCAGGACATATGCAATAAGCCCCTGGCTCAATGGACCGCCTCCCGCAACATGCAGGAGTTCTATTATTTTTTCGGAGATCGGTACTGTTTCGCTCGAAAAGGCAGCTGGAGCCATCTGTTCCCCCATCGTGGCATCAGACAGGTTACTACAGCGGGATATGAACGAACTAAATAGCGAATGGCTCTCGTAAGAGAATTCCTGGATTGCATAATTACATGCAGGATGACTCAGGTCAACACCGGGCTTACACTTGTGGAGAGGGGCTCCCGAGGGTTATTTTCCCGGCTTCAGAAGGGCTGTTCCACTCCGGAGAGGATAATGCTGTGCCATTACAAAAAAGATATAAAGCCGTCGAAGCGGAACCCCGCTGGCAGAGCTACTGGTCCGACAAGGGCATATTCAGGTTCAACCCTGAGTCTGGGAAACCACTCTATGCGATAGACACACCCCCCCCTACAGTATCAGGCATGATCCATATGGGTCACATCTTCAGTTACGTTCAGGCAGAGGTTATGGCTCGCTATCATCGGATGAGGGGCAAAGAGGTCTTCTATCCTTTCTGCTTCGATGACAATGGGCTTCCGAGCGAGCGTTTCACCGAGAAAGAGAAGAACGTCAAGGCGCAGGACATGCCACGGAGTGAGTTTGTGGATCTATGTCTCGATGTGACCAAGGGCGCGGAGGCCATGTTCCGTGACCTCTGGACCCGCTTTGGATTCTCCTGCGACTGGGACCTCCTTTACACCACGATCGATCCATGGGTCCAGCGCATAAGTCAGCGATCCTTCCTTGACCTGAATGCGAAGGGGTTTGTATACCGCAGGGAGGCTCCCACTCTATGGTGTCCCGAGTGCCGCACGGCAGTCGCGCAGGCTGAGACAGAGGACAAGTCCCTCCCGTCACATTTTCACGACCTGGAGTTCCCGCTTGAGGACGGCAGCGGTTCTATTCCCATCGCCACGACCAGACCCGAGCTCCTGCCGGCCTGTGTTGCAGTCTTCGTTCACCCGAATGACGACAGATGGAAGGCTCTTATCGGCAGGAAGGCTGTTGTTCCTATTTTTGGTCACACAGTCGAGATAATGAGCGATCCGAAGGTCGAGATTGACAAGGGTAGCGGTGTCGTCATGTGCTGCACGTTCGGTGATACGACCGATATCGCCTGGTGGAAGGACTTCGACCTTGACCTCCGCATCGTTCTGGATGCCAGGGGGCACATGAACAGCCTTGCCGGTCCTCTTGAGGGTATGTACTGGAAGAAGGCCCGGAAAGTCCTCGTCGGAATGCTGGACGAGCAGGGCTTCCGGAAGGGCGGCCAGGATATCGAGCATGCCGTCAATGTCCATGAGCGGTGCGGCACCCCTCTTGAGTACCTTGTGAATATGCAGTGGTTCATAAGCATACTCGATCAGAAGGAGCAGCTCCTCGATAAGGGTGAGCGCATTGACTGGCACCCCTCGCATTTCAAGGTCCGCTACGACCACTGGGTTCGCAATCTGAAATGGGACTGGTGCATAAGCCGGCAGCGCTATTACGGTGTACCTTTCCCCGTCTGGTACTGCGAAGAGTGCGGCCGACCGATAATGGCGAAGGCCGAACAGCTTCCGGTTGATCCCCTCGTGGACTCACCGGATGGACCTTGTCCCAACTGCGCAAGTGAATCCTTCGTCCCCGAATCCGACGTAATGGACACTTGGGCCACGAGTTCGCTTACACCTCAGATAAACGCCAGGTGGGGTGAGGAGAATGAGCGCGAGGGAATACTCCCCATGAGCCTCCGGCCCCAGGCACATGACATCATTCGCACATGGGCTTTCTACACCATCGCCAAAGCTCATCTGCATTACGATGACATCCCGTGGCAGCATGTGATGATCAGCGGCCATGCCTTGAATCCTTCGAGGGAAAAAATGTCGAAGAGCAGGGGAAATGTCGCCGGTGACCCGATCGCGGCTCTGGAGAAGTACTCGGCAGATGAACTCAGGTTCTGGGCATGCAGCTCGGGACTCGGCACTGACGTTCTCTTCAGCGAGGATGTTCTCGGAGACGGCAGAAGACTGGTGACGAAACTCTGGAATGCCACCAGGTTCGCTGCTTCGAGGCTGGAGGATTACGATGGTTCCTCAGGAGCGGAACTCCGTCCCTTCGACAGGTGGATACTCTCCCGCTTCACAGTAGCTGCAGAGAGAGCGGTCAAGGGTATGGAGAAGTACGAGTACTCAGTCAACATGCGGGAGGCGGAGGGCTTCTTCTGGAAAGCGCTCTGCGATAACTACCTTGAAATAGCCAAGAGCAGACTCTACAGCGATGAGGACAACGAGGGCAGAAGAGCTGCTCAGCAGGCGCTCTATACGGTCCTTTACGGCTCTCTGAGACTCTTCGCCCCGGTTCTCGTTCACATTACTGAAGAGCTGTATCAGGCCATATTCAGGGAGAGCGAAGGACATGAGAGCATTCATATCGCTCCCTGGCCCGACCCCGGGTTCATGGATGAGGATGCGCTCCGACTCGGCAATATGGCGCTTCTCATCATCGAGGATGCAAGACGCTTCAAGAGCGAGAGCAGCCTCAGCATGGCTTCACCGCTCCAGGCCCTGGAGATCACCGCTCCTGCATCTGACTTGCAGGGACTGAAGGGCTTCGAGAGTGATCTGCTCAGCGTGACAAGAGCGGACCGCATCGACTGGTCCGAGGGGAATGAGCTGAGAACACAGGTTATCCCACCGGTTTGATAGGAACTCGAAGGGTGGTTCAGTAATGACCATATCCATTATCTCACTTCTCATGGTGATGTCATTCAATATTGGCCCCTCCATTGGAGCGTTTGTTCCTGTCCAGGAGGAGGACGGTCCCTGGGGAACCAGCTTCCTCTTCGGAATTGCTGCCAGGTATGGTTTCTCCTTCATTGACCTGGAGGCTGATCTTCAGTTCACCAAGATGAGCATCGACCCTGACTCATCGAGGGGCTTTGACTACTCAATGATCCCTTTCTCTCTGGGAATCTCCCGTGAAATACTCGGACTGAGACTCGGTACCGGAGGAGCCCTTTATTCAATAGAAGCAACCCTTGAGGCCGATGAGGGATTCTCTGCCGTCTGGAAGGGAACATTCCCGGGGATCTACCTGTCTATCGGGAAGGACATGTCTCTCCTCTCGCATGTGGGCAATCTCTCAGCAAGGTTCAACTTCATCGACTTCGATGGTATCTGGATAGGACTGAGCGGCTCGTTCTTTTTCTGAACATCTCGTATACGATGTACCATTCATTCATCACCTGGAGTACCGTGTCTGCATTGGCATGATGCTCTGAAATACTTATGAATCATTTGTGATTTTGTCGAATAAGATTTAGGAGGTATCATCAATGACAGCCTATCCCGCGATTCGTGACCCCGGGAGCATAGAACGACTTCTTACTGGGATCAGGGAGGTCGAGCTCCCTTCCGAAGTGAACGCGGAGTTCCTCAGTGAGATCGGTTTCCGCAGGGATGCAGATGTCAATCTCCTGGAGCTTCTTGAATTCCTTGGTTTCTCGAGAGAGGGACAGCCATCAGTCCTCTGGGACAGATCTGTGGGATCCGATGAAGCTCCCGTGCTTCTCGGGATGTCTGTCAAGGCGGCATACGCCAAGCTGTTCGCAGTCCACCCGGATGCCCAGGATGCTGACGGCAGCGCTCTGATGGACTTCTTCCGGAAGAATGCAGATGCCTCAGACGCTGATGCAGCTTACATGATCCTCACTTTCAAGGTACTATCGGACATAGCTGTTTTCCCTCCTTCCGAACCCGTAACAGAGAGTGTTCCAGAAGCGGCTGAACCTCCTCCGGCAGAACCGAAGGCAGAGGAACCTGAGAGCCCCGAGGAGCCTGAAGTGCCCGAGCATCCAGAGCAACCTGTCACTCCAACTGAACCAGCTGGTAAGACTGAGATGACGGAAACCGACTCTCCGTCCATTCGCCTCTCGATACACATTGATATTTCAGGAGATACCGATCCGCATGTTCGTGAATTGGCTCTCCGTCTGCTCCGTCTCCAGCTGGAGATGGACGGGAACTGCTAGCCGGACCCTCGTGTTCGCTGAATGAATATTTCCAGAGCGGATCCGGCTGAAGAGCCTGGATCCCTGAAGTACTGCTTTCGAAAGGAGAGAAGTAAGATGATCAGAGCCCTCAGGGCAGCTGCTCCGATGCTGATAGGTGCGCTTCTTCTTGTGTTCGGATGCGATGATGAAGCACCCATGCAGCCGGGAACCCCTCCAGCAGCTTCAACGCTTTCAGCAGCGGCGACAGCGACCAACTCCGTGGCAGCGTCATGGAGTATGTGT
>JAOZQW010000458.1 GCA_029932015.1 Candidatus Fermentibacteraceae bacterium | reverse complement strand
AGGTGAACATAGCCTCAGCAGAAACAGCATGAACCAGCCGCTCTGCCATATCCCTTTTTTTTAGAATACCTGCAAGTCGTGCTAAAGTATGCAGATGCATGATGGGATCGGAGAAAAGCAGCAGGAAGTAGATTGAGGTCAATCTGCCGAACGGAGCACCGAAAGGAAGGGGTCTTGAAGTCCTGACCATGAGCAGCAGATCTCGTTCGAGCCATAAGCCGGATACACCCTGGGGGTGTGGAAAGGCTATCCTGTCCAGAATAGCCGTAGAACCGGAATTCTCTCTGTCCTCAAGAAGTTCGAGAAGGATCTTCTCATCGTATACGGCCCCTGACTCGCATGCCAGTCTGGCCAGATGCCGGAGGAGAGAGGGCTTCGTATTTGCAGGTATCCCCTCGAAGACCCCTCCATCAGAGAGGGCATTGCATACAAACGGAGTCGCTGGATCAAGACCGTAATCCCCGGAAGCCGTTTTGTCCATCGTCCTCAGACGATCTGCAGCCTTACTTCCAACCATTCCTTCGACGATCCTCAGGATATCTCTCGCCAGATATACCGGCTTTCCGGAGACAAGCCGGCTTTGCAGCCCATTCTTCCGAAGGAACCGTTCAGCCCTGTCAATACTCATCCCAAGAATCCTGGCTACTTCTTCAGCGGCAAGTATACGGTGCATTCCGCTCTCCAGAATGTGGACCGGCATCATCCTCCTGAGCCTCAGCCCCGGGAACCCGTATGCTACCTGTCCAGATCGAATTGGAACCTGCATGATACGATAATTATATAGTACATGGGACCTTTCCCTGAAAGGAGAATCATGACCCGTCTTATCGACAGGTTTCTGGAGTATGTGAAGCACGATACAACTGCTGATCCGGATTGCAGTAACTTACCCTCAAGCCAATGCCAGATAGAATTCCTCAGGCTGCTTGAAGGGCAGCTCGAAGTGATCGGTATGGAGGATATCGAGCTCGATCCGGCCGGTACACTGTATGCCACACTTCCTGGAGGTGGCTCAGGAGAGGTCACTCTAGGTCTCCTGGCGCATGTGGACACATCCCCTGACTCTCCAGGAAAGGATGTGAACCCGCTGCTGCATGCTGACTGGAACGGGGAGCCGATCAGACTTCAGGAGGATGTTGTCATTGATCCTGCGGATTCTGTTGATATGGGCAGATATCTGGGAGGAACGATAATCACTTCCGATGGAACCACCCTTCTCGGGGCTGACGATAAAGCTGGTGTAGCTCTGATAATGGAGGTCTGTTCGCTACTTATCGAGGATCCACTGATACCCAGACCTCCGCTCAGGATAGCCTTCACCACCGACGAGGAGGTCGGAAGGGGAGTGGACGGGTTCGATACGGAGAAGTTCCGTGCCGACCTGGCCTATACGGTTGATGGCGGTGAGGTTGGACTTGTCGATACACAGACATTCAATGCCTGGTCGGCAACCTGGAAGATCAGAGGATGCGAAGTACATCCGGGAAGCGCAAAAGGCTCGATGGTCAATGCAGTCAGGATCGCGGCTGACATAATCTCCAATCTCCCGGCAGAGGAAATGCCCGAGAACAGTTCCGGTCTTGAAGGGTACGATTATCCTCTTGCCGTGAAGGCTGTAACTGCTTCAGGTGAAGTACGGATCATCCTTCGCGATTTCACTACGGATGGGATGAAGGCCAGGCTGGTAAGGATGGAGAATCTACACGAATGGCTCAAGACCC
>JAOZQW010000137.1 GCA_029932015.1 Candidatus Fermentibacteraceae bacterium | reverse complement strand
ACCGACTGACTGCCTCGATCTTCCCATAGAGAGGGCGGCTGAACTCCATAAGAATATGTACTGGCAGTATGGACAGCGGATAATCGCTGCAGCCCTGGCCATTAGGGAGGATCCCCGGCTGAACGGCGTTTACCTTACGAACTTCGGATGCGGTCCTGACTCTTTCATACAGCATGAAGTGGCTAGAATAATGGGCAGTAAACCCATGCTGACCATCGAGATAGACGAGCATGCCGCCGACGCAGGTGTGATAACACGATGTGAGGCCTTCATGGATGCTCTTGAAGGTAGACGGGGAGTAGGGACATCTCACTTCACTGAGAAACTCGGCAACAGAGAGGGTGATCCTGCTGGAAGAACCCTCTGGGTCCCGACTCTCGGCAATGCCACCCAGATAGTCGTTGCTGCAGCAAGGAAGCATGGACTGGATGCAAGGCCCATGCCTGCCACAACGAGAGCATCTGTCTCCCTTGGAAGGTCTGTGACCACTGGTCGGGAATGCTATCCGGCGATAATCACTGCCGGGAACATGCTGTCCATCCTCGAGTCGGAGGAATCGGACAGGACAGCTTTCTTCATGGGAACCGCCTCAGGGCCATGCCGGTTCGGCCAGTACTGCAGCTATCACCGGATCCTGCTCGACAGACACGGATTCAATGAAGTGCCCATCCTCACTGCATCTTCAAGCGATTCCTATACAGGCATGAAGGAACTCTCCTCGCTTTCATTCCAGGTCGATATGCTGAGGGGTGCCATTGCGGGGGATGTGCTTACTGCCGCACTCTGCAGGATACGGCCCTATGAACTGGAGAAGGGTGCTACTGACAGGGCTATGGAAGAATCGATCAGGGAGACCTCCGAGGCCATGGAGTCCGGAAAGTCTCTTGTACCAGCCCTCAAGAGGGCGGCTGCGAGATTCACATCGATTAAGAGGGATGATCGGCCCCGTCCTCTGATACTGCTATTTGGTGAGATATATGTACGGAACGACCCATTCGCTCACTCGAGTACGGACCGTGTCATAGAATCACTCGGAGGCGAGGTCATGGTCACACCCCTCCTGGAGTGGTTTGAATTCGTAAATCATACCTACATCAAAAAGTCAAAAGAGCACCGCAGGATGGCGGATGTCCTCAAAGGCTACTCCAGAAGAGGACTGATGCGAAGACTTCACCACAAGCTGCAGCAGCCCTTCCAACATCTGCTTTCGGATAGACCGGACCCATCTCCAGAGGATATTCTCAGTGCTGCGAGTCCATATATCAAGGAGAATGTTGGCGGGGAGACGATACTCTGCGTTGGAGCGCCGCTAGTTATGGCTGCCGGAAAGCGGATATCCGGAGCGGTCAATATATTCCCTTTCACATGTCTGCCAGGTACCATAGTAACTGCGATAAGTAAAAGGCTGCGAAAAGATCACAGGGAACTTCCATGGCTGAACCTGGCCTTCGATGGCCAGGAGGACACGGATAACGGAACGAGGCTCGAAGCCTTTATGTATCAGGTAAGGGAGAGTTTCGCCACTGGATATTCCGATGCTGATACGATCAGTGATTCCAGTGATAGAACAGAACTTAATACTGAATGACAGATGAATACGGGGGTTCTGGAATGTCGGGAGCCATAGTTGGTGCAGGAGACCTGCTGACCTTTCTAGACGGTTGTCCAACTGCTGCATGGGCAGTGAGGAGGGTTACAGAGGTACTCAATGAGAGAGGTTTCCGCCGGGTCAGTGAGAACTCCGTCTGGGACATAGAACCGGGAGAGCGGTTCTATGTTGTTCGTTCCGGGTCGTCGATCATTGCCGGTATCGCCGGAATGGGTAAACCAGCAGTCGAGGGCTTCAGGATAGTCGGAGCGCATACAGATTTTCCCGGATTCAGGGTCAAACCGGATTCCGAGCGCATTCGCGAGGGTTTGACAACACTTGGTGTCGAGGTCTATGGCAGCCCGATCCTGGCTACATGGTTCGACAGGGATCTAACTTTTGCCGGTACGCTTATCGAGAAGAATGGAGATACTCTCAGTCGACGGCTTTTCGTTCTCGATCAAGCATTATGCAGGATATCCACACCTGCAATACATCTGAACAAAGGAATGAATGAGGCCTTCAAGATCAATCCTGAAGACCATACGCCCCTGATCCTTTCATCCTCAGGCCCGGCATTTGATGCAGTACTCGAAATGGCCTGTGAGTCTGCGGGCATCGTGCGGGACTCCGTGGCCGGATGGTCTATCGAAGTATGGGATCCGCAACCCGCCTCACTCTCAGGAATTGACGGTGAGTTCATCTGTTCCGGCAGGATCGATAATCTCGCCATGTGCCATGCTTCGGTGGAGGCTCTTCTTCATCAGGAAGCAGCTCCGCACACAGCCCTCATTGCACTGTTCAATAGTGAGGAAGTCGGCTCCGCGACGGTGAATGGGGCAGCATCCACTTTCCTTCCGAGCATTCTGGAGAGAATGTCAGGAGGCAGGGAGGAGTACTTCAGAGCTGTTTCAAACAGTCTATTTGTCTCTGCAGATGGAGCGCATGCTGTACATCCGAATTTCGCCGGCAAGCATGATCCCTCCTGCAGGCCGATCATCAATGGCGGTCCAGTTCTGAAGATCAATGCCAAGGAGAGGTACGCCTCAAGTGATATCTCATCAGCCTATATCCAGTCATGTGCCGATTCTGCCGGTGTGACCCTACAGAGATTCGTAAGCCGGAACGACATGCCCTGCGGAAGCACTATCGGATCGATAACAGCTGCCAGGACAGGACTTTCCGGAGTCGATGTCGGCAGTCCAATGTTATCGATGCACTCCGTCAGGGAGATGGCTGGAACCAGAGACCATTCTGCGATGATCAGCCTTCTGGAAACACACCTGCGAAACCAGGGTCAGAGGTAAATCCGTTAAACTGGTTGTCCTGATAAGCACCATGTACTAAGTCATAACGTATAATATCCTAAGATTGACCAGTGTGAAGGATTCGGGTATTCTTACTGCGAACATTCGCATTTAAGGAGACCCGAATGCCTCACTGTCATACATTTCTCGCAAGATTGAGAGAAGCCGGCTGCAGGATAACACCCCAGCGCAGGCAGGTAGTAAGCGTCCTTGCTCACAGCGGTCGGCACATGACCGCGGAAGAAGTCCACCGTGAAACCTCTGCCAGTGATCACATTGTTAACCTCGCAACAGTCTACAGAACATTGGATCTTCTGGTCGAGCTGGGGCTTGCCAGCAGAGCACTTCTTGGATCCGGCAGTACAGTATACGCCACCGGTGAACATGGACCTCATGTTCACCTTGTATGCCGACTCTGCGGCAAGGTGATAGAGATGGATGCCAGTAAGTTGGAAGGACTATTCAACCTTGTAAAGGACTCCTACGGCTTCGTATGCGGTCCCAGACATTTTGGCTTGTCCGGAGTATGCATCGATTGTGCTAATACTGAAGAGAAGGTGGACTCGAAATGAAAAGAGTTGAACGGCTCTCATTCTCAATTGGAATTGTTCTCTTTTCTGCGCTGCTGAGCTTCGGCTGCGCCGATAGCAGCGATAATTCAAGTGAAACTGCCAGTGAGACAGATGTACCGATTGAGGGGCAAACTGAAACAACAGAAACCGGGACAATTACGATAACTGCCAATGGTGAGTCCTTTTCAACTGATGCATTCCTCTCTGCTGACGGGTGGCTGATCGATTTCGATCATGTACTGGTAACAATTGCTGATGTGGAGGCGATTCAAACCGATCCACCATGGATACCAGAGAATGGTCCCCTTGATATCATGCTCTGTTCCTTAAAGCTGGATGGTCCCTTCACACTCGATCTAGCTGATGGACCGATGGAGTTTGGAACCGTCTCTGATGCCCCGGCAGGCGCCTACAATGTCCTGCGCTGGACGATGGTTCCGGGCAGCGAGTCGCCTTCAGCGGGATATTCGCTCTATCTCTCCGGTACTGCTGCGAAGTATGACCAGCAACAGGATTATGAGATGATCTACCAGTTCAGGATCGGCTTTCAGGAGAGTATTCGATACACTGGGGGAGAGTTCGTCGGGGAAGTTCGCAAGGGTATCCTTCAGCCTGGCGGAAGGACAGAACTGGAACTCACTTTCCATCTCGACCACCTCTTCGGTGACGGAACCCTTCCATCTGATAACCAGCTCAACAGAGCAGCCCCTGGCTTCGATGTATTCGCCGCCTTCATGCAGGAGGGAGTCGTAGATGTTGATATGGCATTCCTGAGAGACAACCTTCCAGAGGAGGACAGCATCAGACTGGAGGAAGCTCTCGCGACTCTGGGGCATGTAGGGGAGGGGCATTGCCTTCATGAAAGACTCTAGCTTTCGGGGGATAATGTTTCTCTCGATCCTGTTTTCAGCTTCACTGCCCGTGATGGGACATGGCGTAGAGCTCATGTGCGTGAGTGAGCCATCGATAACTGTTTATGCGGCATATGACAGCGGAGAGCCTCTATCAGGAGCCGTGGTCACAGTATTTCACAAGGGAGTGGATGAACCGTTCATGACCGGTATATGTGATGAAATGGGAAGGTACATTTTCAGTTCGCTTCCCGGAACTGCGCTCGATATACAGGTCATGAAGGACGGTCATGGCGGATGGCTTCATATCTCAGCAGATGGAATCGAGGGAGATAACGGGAGCATCACCTCCGGTTCACCTGGCACACCTGAGAAAATTATTATGACGGTCTGCGTAGTGTGGGGGTTGATCGGGACCGCACTCTATTTCCGATCCGGAACCCGTGCTTCAGATGCATCTGCCTGACGGTCTCCTTCCTCCATCAATATGTCTGGGCGGATATGCTCTGACCGGGATTGCTCTATCTGCATCCCTTCGCATTGGGGCAAAGGGAAGTTACAACAGGTCTGAGACCGTCCCTACCATCGCGGTAATGACCGCGATGTTCTTCTCTTTATCACTGGTGCATCTGCCACTGCCGCCATCAAGCATACATCTGATGGCCACCGGTCTGACCGGCATAGTCCTGGGTTGGTATACACTTCCAGCCGTGCTTGCCGGATTATTCTTCCAGGCGGTGATGTTCGGTCATGGTGGACTGACGACTCTGGGTGTGAATACTCTCGTCATAGGATTGCCAGGACTTCTCTCGGGTCTCCTATTCAGGTTCATGACAGGCAGAGGGGATCATATTCCAGGCAAGGCCGGGATTATGACAGCCGGCTTTGTTGCCGGAGCCTTCGCACCTTTTACCTCATCAATTCTTCTGACCATTCTGCTCATGGGAATACTTCCCATTACAGGCGTTCCCACCTCTGTTTCCGGAACTACCATATGGCTGCCTTTAGCATATCTACCTCTTACAGTGATCGAGGGCATTTTTACCGCTGCAACTGTCTGGTTCTTGTCTAGAGTTCATCCTTCTCTCATAGGACTCCGGATCAATAATGCCTGATATGACCGGCGGAAGATTCACTGCGGGTCGGGAGCCGCGTATGAGGCTTATGGGCTTCGTACTCCTGATAGGAAGCATGACCTTCGCTGACGGTCCCTGCAGTCTTGCAGTTGCAGCTGCTGCGACAGCCGCATTGTTTTTGCTATCAGGGATCTCGCTTGAAAGAGTGCTGCGAAGACTCATGATCCCTGCAATTCCCCTCGCTATTCTGGTTATTGTCCTTGCACTGACATCTGGAGAGCGAATTCTACTTGGGATTGGTCCATTGCAGATCAGGACAGAAGGAACACTTTTCGGGATCTACCTGATTGGGCGGATCGTCTGCATCATCACTACAGTGACCATTCTCGTTGAGGCTGTCCCCTTCGGTGAGAATCTGGAGGCTATGCGGGGACTCGGTGTACCGAACATGATGATCGATATTCTCATGCTCACCGCTCGCTATATCCCTGTTGCAGTTGAAGATATGAAAGTCCTCAGAAGAGCTGCAAAACTAAGGGGTTTTGGACATGCAACTGGCTTGATATCATTCATGTACAGTCTGCCAATGATGGCCGGTTCAGTGCTCGTACGCGGACATATCAGAACCTCGCGTATTCATGCAGCCATGATTCTGCGTGGGTACGGGGACGGCAATCGAACCGATACTCATGAAAGACCTGGAGCAAGGGACATTCTTATCCTGTCCGCGTTTGCATCTGTCTCCCTGACTCTCATCCTGCTTTCGCTGAAAGGTCTCTAATGCCTGAATATCTGCAGGAGGGAGGCTCTTCGGAGATACTGAAAGATGCTCTAATTATTAAGGGACTTGAATTTGCCTATCCGCGGGAACTCCCGGTTCTCAAGGGATTCT